>NZ_BAAARE010000009.1:0-229906 GCF_039532035.1 Terrabacter carboxydivorans
GCTCCTCGACCAGGTCCATGACGAGCCGGATCGCGCGCTCACGCAGCTCGTCCGGGTACTTCCTCGGTGCTGGCATGACTCCACCCTTTCGCGGGTTGGGAGCCTCCATCAATCCCGGAGCGGTTCAGGGCCTGGGCGCGCGAGTTTCGCCGGGGCTGAGTTGGCGGGTTGCGTGGCGTGGTGATGGCGCGCGAGGTGCGCCGAGGCTGAGTTGGCGGGTTGGGTTTCGCCGGGGCTGAGTTGGCGGGCTGCGTGGAGCTGTGATGCGCGCGGGTTTCGCCCGGGCTGAGTTGGCGCGCTGGCGCACTGGGGGCCTGGGCGCGCGAGTTTCGCCGGGGCTGAGTTGGCGCGTTGGTGCGCTGGGGTCGGGGCGCGCGAGTTTCGCCGGGGCTGAGTTGGCGGGTTGCGTATGCCGTCCGCGGCGTTCAGCGGCCGCGGCCCGGTTCCCGCCGGGTGGCGTGTGCCGTGGCTACGAGTGGTGGGTGCAGTCACGCCTCGGCGCGGCTGCACCCACCTCGCGTGCCGGAGGCAAGTCTCAGACGGCGGTGTCGTCCGCGGGCTCGGGGTGCGCCTCCGGCGGCACGGACCCGAGCGCCTCGCCCTCGGCCTCCTCACCCTCGGCCTCAGCCGTCTCGGTGAGCGTGCTCGGGTCGAGGTCAGGGTCGCTCGTGGCCGCTGCCGGCGTGCCGATGCGGGCACCGGCCTGGGCGTGCTTGGTGCGCTCCTCGAGCTCGGCCACGACCAGGGCGTGCTGGTCCACGCACATGACGACGAGGTCGCCGGGGTTGGTCCGGGCGAGCACGTGCCGGGCGGCCTCGAGCTCGTCGAGCACCACCTCGACCTGACGGCAGCGCGCGCCGTCCTTCATCGCCGCGTGGGCTCCCTCGGCCACGAGTGCGGCCGTCTCGCCCGGCTTGCGACCCCGGAGCCGCTCGTCCTCGCGCACCACGATGACGTCGAAGTGCTGTGCGGCCACGGCGCCGAGCTCGCGCATGTCGTCGTCGCGGCGGTCGCCGGCAGCGCCGATCATGCCGATGCGGGAGGTGCGGCCGAGGTCGGACTGGCCCTCCTTCTGGGCCGCGTAGCGGTCGACGAAGGCGCCGAGCTCCTTCATGCCGGCTGCGTTGTGGCAGTAGTCCACGAAGACGTCGGCGTTGCCCACCTGGACCAGGTTGAGGCGCCCGGGGGAGAGGTAGTAGGTCGTGGCGAAGGTGCGGAGCCCCTGGCGGATGTCGTGCAGCGGCGCGCCGGCCGCGAACGCCGCACCGGCGGCAGCGAGCGCGTTGGCGACGTTGAAGCGGGCGGCGCCACCGAACGTCGAGGGGAGCAGGTGAGTCCAGGCGAGCTGCATGCTGCGGCGACCGTGCTTGATGACGATCATCTCGCCGCGCTCGCTGGGCTCGAGCACGACCGCCCGTCCTCCGCGACGGCAGTAGTCGTCGACGAACTCGCGCACCTCGCTGCCGGGCTCGGACATGCTGAACCAGACGATCCCACCGGAGCAGCGCCGGCGCATGTTCCGCACGTTGACGTCGTCGGCGTTGAGCACGGCGAAACCGTCCCGGGGCACGGCCTCGACGATGACGGCCTTGACGTCGGCGAGCTGGCGGAGCGTGTCGATCCCCTTGAGCCCCAGGTGATCCGGTGCGACGTTGGTGACGACGGCGATGTCGTTGCGGTCGTAGCCGAGCCCCTCGCGCAGGATGCCGCCGCGCGCCACCTCCATGACGGCGAAGTCGACGCGCGGGTTCTGGAGCACCATGCGCGCCGAGCGCGGGCCCGAGGCGTCGGCCTTGATCACGAGGCGCTCGTCGATGACGACGCCGTCGGTCGAGGTCATGCCGACCTTGCGCCCGAGCCCCTTGAAGATGTGGGCGATCATGCGCGACGTCGTGGTCTTGCCGTTGGTGCCGGTGACGGCGACGATCGGCACGCGCGACTGGGCGCCGGGCGGGAAGAGCAGGTCGACGACCGGCTTGGCGATGAACTGCGGCTCGCCGACGGTCGGGTGCGTGTGCATGCGGAAGCCCGGTGCGGCGTTGACCTCGCAGATCGCGCCGCCGGTCTCACGCACGGGATAGGTGATGTCGGGGCAGATGAAGTCGATGCCGGCGACGTCGAGGCCGACGATGCGCGCGGCCTCCTCGGCGATCTCGACGTTGTCGGGGTGGGCGTCGAAGGTCCGGTCGATGGAGATGCCGCCCGTCGACATGTTGCCGGTCAGCGCCAGCTTGACCATCTCGCCCTCGGGCGGGACCGACTCGAGCGTGTGGCCCTGGCCTGCCAGGATCTCGAGCGCGTTGGCGTCGACCTTGATCTTGGTGAGGACCTTCTCGTGGCCGACTCCGCGGCGCGGGTCGGCGTTGGTGATCTCGACGAGCTCGCCCACGGTGTGCGTCCCGTCACCGACGACGTGCGCCGGCACGCGCTCGGCGATGGCCTGCATGCGGCCCCCGACGATGAGGCAGCGGTAGTCGCGACCGGTGACGAACGACTCGACGATGATGGTGCCCCGCCGCGACTCGCCCTTGGCGATCTCGAAGGCCTTGGTGACCTCCTCCTCGCTCTGGAGGTTGAGGCAGACGCCGCGGCCGTGGTTGCCGTCGAGCGGCTTGACGACGACCGGGAAGCCGATCCGGCGCGCGGCCTCGACCGTGCCGCGCACGGTGCGGGCCGACTCCTGCTTGGGCACGGGCAGACCGGCGGAGCCGAGCAGCTTGGTGGTGAGGTCCTTGTCGCTCGCGATGTCGACGGCGAGGGCGCCGGTCTTCGAGGTCATCGTGGCGCGGATGCGCTGCGCGTGCACGCCCTGCCCCAGCTGGACGAGCGAGGCTGCGTTGAGACGGATGTACGGGATGTCGCGCGAGGCCGCCTCCTCGAGGATGGCGGCGGTCGACGGACCGAAGGCGACGCGCTCGGCCTGGCGCAGGAAGGCGTTGAACTCGGTCTCGAAGTCGAAGCCGTCCTCCGCGTCGACGAGGTGGTTGATGAGACGCACGGCGAGCTTGCCCGCGGCGACACCCACCGTCTCGTCCGTGTAGCTGTAGACGACGTTGTAGTGACCGGGCTTGCCCTTGACAGCGCGGGTCTTGCCGCGCCGGGAGTCGTGACCCGCGAGGGTCTGCAGCTGCAGCGCCACGTGCTCGGCGACGTGCCCGAGCCAGGTGCCCTCGTGGAGGCGCTCGATGAAGCCGCCGCGGCGGCCGAGGGAGCACGTGTGGCGCTCGAGGCCGGGGACGAGCTCAATGAGTTGGTCGGTGAAGCCGGGGAGCGAGACGGTGGGGTACTCCTCCAGGCTGCCGAGGTCGATGACGAGGTGGACGGCCTGCTGGTAGGACCAGACGTTGGGTCCGCGGTAGATCCGGGTCTCGAGGATCTTCAGGTCCGGGCGGGCCGGTCCTGTGGGGGTGGGTACCTCGACGGCCATGGAGCTCCTCCTACAGGGGTCGTGCGGGACGTGCCGTGCGGCACACTCCGTCGACGGTTGGTGCTGTGCGTTGCGGACGGGGGTGTGCGGGACTCAGTGAGCGGCGCTGCTCGTCGCCGAGCGCGCCGCTCGGACCTTGGCGGGCACGACGGCGCCCTCGATGTCCGGGTGGCGTTCGACGAAGGCGGTCAGCTCGACGTGGTCCAGGTCGAACGTACTGCCCGTGGGCAGCGAGTGCACGACCGCGCCCGAAACGAGCAGCGGTGCCCCGCGACGGGCATCGGGGGCGTCGGTGATCGCGTTGCGGGCGTTGACGAGGAAGATCGACCCGGCGCCGATGACCGACATGACCTTGCCGTCGCGGATCTCTGCGGCGGTGTTCTCGTCGATGCCCATGCCGAGCAGGTTCGGCGACGCGGCCACCATCGACATGAGGCGGCCGTAGCGGCCGCGCTGGTCGAAGTGCTGGTCGATGATGACGTCCTCGACGAGTCCGAGCCCGGCGGAGATCTGGCTCGCGCGCTGCTTGGGCGTCAGGCCCTCCTCGCCGAGCGAGATCATGAACCGGCTCATGATCGACGCGCCCGCCGACGTGCCGGCGATGACCGCGCCGCGCTCGTAGGCGCGGACGATGGCGGCGCCCACCGGGGTGCCGACGATGTTCTGGGCCAGCTTGACCTGGCTGCCGCCCGTGAGGAAGACGCCGGTCGCGGTGTCGAGCGCCTCGACCATGGCCGGGTCGTTGGAGTCGCGGCGGGTCTCGGGGTGGACGACGGAGACGTCACCGCCCCGCAGGCGGGTGAAGACGTCACGGTAGGCCTCGGACACCTCGCCGGCATACGACGAGGCCGTGGGGATGACGACGATGTGCGAGCGTCGTCCACCGGCGAGCTTGATGAAGCGCTTGAGCACGACCGAGCGCCCGATCCGGTCCTCTGCACCGCCGATGATGAGCAACGTGCGGCGGACGCCGCTTCGGTTCGTGGGTTCGGACGATGGAGCGACGGACTGCATCGCGCCAGCCTAGTGACCGGCGTGGGGGACCGGCGGAGCCTGGGTCGGCGTGCCGTCGTCGAGATCGGCTTCCTCGATCTCCTCGCGGGAGATGCCGAGCAGGTAGAGCACCGAGTCGAGATAGGGCACGTTGACCGCGGTCTGGGCCTGCTCCTGCACGACCGGCTTGGCGTTGAAGGCGACCCCGAGGCCAGCGACGTCGAGCATGTCGAGGTCGTTCGCGCCGTCGCCGATCGCGACGGTCCGGCTGAGCGGCAGGCCCTCCTCCTCGGCGAACTCCCGCAGGGCGCGGGCCTTGCCGGCCCGGTCGACGACCTCGCCGATCACGCGGCCGGTCAGGTGCCCGTCGACGATCTCGAGCCGGTTGGCACGCGCGTGGTCGATGCCCAGGTCGTCGGCCAGCTCACCGACGATCTCGATGAAGCCGCCGCTGACGAGCCCCACGGTGAAGCCGAGTCGTTTCAGGGTGCGCACCAGCGTCCGGGCACCCGGGGTGAGCTGGACCGCCTCGCGCACCTCGTCGAGCACGGAGGCGGGCAGGCCCGCGAGCGTCTCGACCCGGGCGCGCAGGGACTCCTCGAAGTCGAGCTCACCCGCCATCGCGCGGGCGGTGACCTCGGCGACCTCGGCCTCCCGGCCGCAGTGCGAGGCGAGGAGCTCGATCACCTCCTGCTGGATGAGGGTCGAGTCGACGTCGAGGACGACGAGGCGCCGGCCGCGCCGCGCGAGGCCACCGGGTGCCACCGCGATGTCGATGCCCTCCGACGTCGCCACGAGGGCGAGCTCGGTGCGCAGGGAGGCCACGTCGGCCCCGGAGATGTCGAACTCGACGGTCGTGACGGGGTAGCGCGAGAGACGACGAATGCGGTCGATGTTGGCGCCGTGGTCGGCGATGCGTGAGGTGACGAGCGAGACGGCGTCGGTGCGCAGCGGCGCGCCCAGCACGACCACGGCAGCGCGGCCCTGACGCGAGCGCGCGTTGACGCCGGTGCCCTCGACGACGGTGAGGTCGAGCCCGAGGCGGTGCGCGGCCACGGCTGCGGCGTCGCGCAGCTGGTCGACGTGCGTGCCGGGCCGCAGCAGGACGGTGAGGGTCAGGTGACGGTTGACCACGACCTGCTGGATGTCGAGCACCTCCGCGTCGAAGCCGGACAGTGCTCCGAGGAGCGTGCCGGTGACGCCGGGCCGGTCGTCCCCCGTCACGGTCACGCTGAGGGTCTGGATGTCCGTTCCGTCCGTGCTGTTCGCTTCGGTCACCGGGTCAGGCTAGTGAGGCCGCGCGCGTTACGGCGTCACCTTCCGGCATACGACCGGTCGTATGCCGGAAGGTGACCGTCGCCACGCGACGTCGGGTCAGGCGGTGCTGGCCTCGGGCGTGGCGCGGGCCGCGTTGACCTCGTCGCGCCACTGCAGCAGGTCACGCACCCGTGCCAGGTCCGGCTCGGCTGCAGCGACGCTGGCCGTGAACAGGCGCGTGCCGATGTCGTGGAGCTGTTGCGCGTTGCCGGCGTAGTCGCCCGACTGGTCGGGGTTGCGACCCGGCACGAACGCGACGCCGGCGGACCGCTCGATCTCGAGCGGGTCCCGCCCACGGCGCGCGCACCAGGAGTCGAGGACGCGGTGCTTGTGGGCGATCTCCTCCGGGCCGCCGAAGCCGTGCCAGATGTCGGCGTGCTCCGCGACGATCCGCAGCGTCTTCTTCTCGCCGCCACCGCCGATGAGGATCGGGATGTCGCGCGTGGGTGCCGGGTTGAGGCGGGTCCAGCGGTCACGGATGACCGGCAGGTCGCGAGCGAGGTCGTCGAGGCGCCCGCCGGCGGTGCCGAAGTCGTAGCCGTACTCGTCGTAGTCGAGCTGCTTCCAGCCCGAGCCGATGCCGAGGACCAGGCGCCCGCCGCTCATGTGGTCGACGGTGCGTGCCATGTCGGCGAGCAGGTTCGGGTTGCGGTAGCTGTTGCACGTGACGAGCGCGCCGATCTCGACCGACTCGGTCGACTCGGCCCACGCGCCGAGCATGGTCCAGCACTCGAAGTGCATCCCGCCGCTGTCGCCGCTCAGCGGGAAGAAGTGGTCCCAGTTGAGCAGGACGTCGACGCCCATTTCCTCGAGCGTGCTTGCGGTGCGGCGGATCTGCGCCCACGTCGCGTGCTGCGGAGGGACCTGGATGCCGACCCTCGCCGGGCGCGGGCCGTGGGCGCTCGTCGGTGCGGCGAGCCCCTCGACGGTGCCGGAGCTCACCGGGTGACGACCTGGCCCTTGCCGACCACGACGATGCCGGTCTCGGTGACGTGGAAGCCGCGCGCCCGGTCGTGCTCGTGGTCGATGCCGATCTGGCAGCCCTCGGGGATCACGACGTTCTTGTCGATGATGGCCCGACGGATCTGCGCGTGCCGACCCACCTCGACGCCGTCGAGCAGCACGGAGCCCTGGATGCTGGCGTAGGAGTGCACGTGGACCAGCGGTGAGAGCACCGAGGCGTAGATGTGCGCGCCCGACACGACGACGCCGGGGGAGACGGCCGAGTTGAGCGCCTCACCGATGCGGTCGCCGCTGCCGTGCACGAACTTCGCCGGCGGATAGGGGCTGTGCTGGGTGTAGATCGGCCATTCGTAGTTGTAGAGGTTGAAGACGGGGTGGATCGAGATGAGGTCCATGTGGGCGTCGTAGTAGGACTCGATCGTGCCCACGTCGCGCCAGTAGCCGCGGTCGCGCTCGGTCGCGCCGGGGACGTCGTTGTCCTTGAAGTCGTAGACACCGGCCTCACCGCGACCAACGAAGTACGGCACGATGTCGCCGCCCATGTCGTGGTTCGAGTCCGTCTCGCGGTCGGTCGTCACGGCCTCCTCGAGCGCCGACGCCGTGAAGACGTAGTTGCCCATCGACGCGAGGACCTCGTCGGGGTTGTCGGGCAGGCCCTTGGGGTCGCTCGGCTTCTCGAGGAACGCCGCGATCTTGGAGGGGTCGGAGTCGTCGACCTCGATGACGCCGAACTGGTTGGCGAGGGAGATCGGCTGGCGGATGGCGGCGACCGTGCACGCCGCCCCGGACTCGATGTGCTGGTCGACCATGGCGCTGAAGTCCATGCGGTAGACGTGGTCGGCGCCCACGACGACGACGATGTCGGGTCGCTCGTCGTGGATCAGGTTGAGGCTCTGGTAGATCGCGTCGGCGCTGCCGAGGTACCAGTTCTTGTCGACGCGCTGCTGCGCCGGGACCGTGGTGACGTAGTTGCCGAGCAGCGTCGACATGCGCCACGTCTTGGTGACGTGCGCGTCGAGGCTGTGCGACTTGTACTGCGTCAGCACGACGACCTTGAGGTAGCCGGAGTTGACGACGTTGGAGAGCGCCAGGTCGATGAGCCGGTAGATGCCGGCGAACGGGACGGCGGGTTTTGCCCGGTCGGCGGTGAGCGGCATCAGCCGTTTGCCCTCACCGCCCGCGAGCACGATCGCGAGGACTTTCGGACCAGCTGCTGGGCTTCGTCGGGCCATGGACGCCACCCTAGGGCAGCGGTCGGCCACCCGACAGGTTCAGCACGCAAGATGGACGGAGCTTTCCGCGCCTCGGGATCGCCTCCGCACTAGGGTCGGAACGTGCGCGTCGACATCCTCAGCAAGGAGTACCCGCCGGCCATCTACGGAGGCGCGGGTGTTCACGTGGCAGAGCTCGTGCGCGCGTTGCGCTCACGTGGCGACATCGACGTCCAGGTGCGCTGCTTCGGCGCGCCTCGCGACGAGGCGGGCACGACGGCGTACGCCGACCTGACCGAGCTCGCGGACGGCAACGCGGCGATGCAGACCCTCGGGGTCGACGTCAGCATGGCCGGCGACTGCGTCGGCGCCGACCTCGTGCACTCGCACACGTGGTACGCCAACATGGCCGGCCACCTGGCCTCGCTCCTCGGCGGCATGCCGCACGTCGTGACGGCCCACTCGCTCGAGCCGATGCGGCCGTGGAAGGCCGAGCAGCTCGGTGGGGGCTACCGCGTCTCGTCGTGGGCCGAGCGCACCGCGTACGAGTCGGCGGCTGCCGTCGTCGCGGTCAGTGCGGGCATGCGCGAGGACATCCTCAAGAGCTACCCGACGCTCGACCCGGCGCGGGTTCACGTGGTGCACAACGGGATCGACTCGCAGCTGTGGCAGGCCGACCGTTCGGCCGAGGCCGAGGCGGTCGTGCGCAAGCACGGGGTCGACCCGGAGAAGCGCTCGGTCGTGTTCGTCGGGCGCATCACGCGCCAGAAGGGCCTGCCGTACCTGCTGCGCGCCTGCGCGCAGCTGCCGCCCGACGTCCAGCTCGTGCTCTGTGCCGGCGCCCCGGACACCCCCGAGATCCTCGCCGAGGTCGAGGGGCTCATGAACGACCTGCGCGCCCAGCGTGAGGGGGTCGTGTGGATCCCCGACATGCTGCCCCGCAACGAGGTCGTCGCGCTCCTCAGCCACGGCACGGTGTTCGCCTGCCCCTCGGTCTACGAGCCGCTCGGCATCGTCAACCTCGAGGCCATGGCGTGCGAGCTCGCGGTCGTCGCCACCGCCACCGGCGGCATCCCGGAGGTCGTCGTCGACGGCGAGACCGGCTGGCTCGTGCCCATCGAGCAGGTCCAGGACGGCACGGGGACGCCGGTCGACCCGGACCGGTTCGTCGCCGACCTCGCCGCCGCCCTCACCGAGGCGGTCTCCGACGTCGACCGGGCCCACGCGTTCGGCCGCGCCGGACGGCAGCGCGCCGTCGACTCCTTCTCGTGGGCGTCGATCGGTGACCGCACCCTCGAGGTCTACCGGTCCGTCCTGGGTCGCTGAGGCTGGGATGCAGGCGGGCTGCAGGCCGGCCGCGGGTCAGCCGCCGACGAGCCGGCCGGTCAGCGAGTAGGGCACTCCGACCACCTCGGCCGCCCCGCCGAGGATCATGCCCAGCAGGTCTGCCGGCTTCGGGTAGTCGGGCCCCAGTGCCGACAGGTAGGCGTCGTGCGCCGAGAGCGAGGCCACCGCGGCGTCGAAGTGGTCCGAGACGTCGACGAAGTGGGTGGGCTCGGGGTCGGCGACCATGAGCAGCCGGGAGGTCTGCCACGGTTCGTGCCCCTCGTCGATCAGGTCGGGGAAGATCCAGCGGTTGCCCGCGTCGGCCTTGGCGTCGACGACGGCGAGCCCCACGGCCCGGTGGTCCGCCTGGTTGACCATGCCGCCCGGGAAGTGGTCGGCATACGTCGTCGTCACGACGAGGTCGGGTCTGCGCACCCGGATCTCACGGGCGATGGCGCGGCGCAGCGGCAGGCCGTACTCCACGACGCCGTCGGTGAACCCGTCGAGGAACTCCACGACGTCGACGCCGACCTCCGCCGCGCCGGCGCGCTCCTCCTGCTCGCGCAACGGGCCGGCCTGTGCCGGCGGGACCGTGTCGATGCCGGCCTCACCGCGGGTGGCCAGCAGGTAGGTCACGGTCTTTCCGGCACGCACCCACCGGTCGACGGCCGCGGCCGTGCCGTACTCGAGGTCGTCGGGATGGGCGACGACGCACAGGACGGTCTCGAAGGTGCTCTCGTCGAGGGGCATCAGCTCGGGTCGCTCCGTCATGGACCAAATCTAGGGTTGCTTGGCGATCGCGGGGGCGGATGTGACGATGGGGAGCATGCTGACGCTCGAGCTCGCCCGCCGGCTCTCCGACGCGGGACTCCGCTGGAAGCCCGTGTCGGGCGACCGTTTCGTCGTGCCCGTCTCCGGCATGGAGCACGACGTCTTCGTCATCAGCGAGATCACCGTCGACGTCCACCACTTCGCCACCGGCGACGTCATCGGCTTCAACGGCACGACCGAGTGGGCCCTCGACAGCGTCGAGCAGGAGAAGGTGGTGTGGCTGCCCCGCGAGGACCAGTTGCGTGACCTCCTCGGTGAGGCCTTCGTGTCGCTCGAGTCGCTCGAGGGTGGGTATGCCGTGTCGTGCCGTGGGCTCGACGGCGCGGTCGAGCGCCACGCCGACATCGACGCCGAGCGGGCTTACGCCCGAGCGCTGCTCGCCCGGCTCGAGGCCTCCGGGTCTCAGAGCGCGCCGGGCGAGGTGGGTGACTGAGTCAGGCGGGACGCCAGCCTGCGAGGGTCATGACGGCCACGTTGGTGGCGTCCGCGAGAGCGGTGTCCGCGTCTGCGGCGAGGTCCCTCAGGAGCCTGGTCCGCGTCGCCGTGGTGGCGGCGTCGAGGCCCCCGGAGCCGAGCGAGGTGCTGCTCGCGTTCCGGTGCGCGACGCGTGAGAGGTTCGCCGCCAGCGACATGAGCCGGAGCGCCCGACCGGACGTCGCGCCGGGGATGCCCCAGAGACCGGTGTCGAGGTCCGACCTGGCCTCGGCCCGTGCCTCGTCGCCCCACGGGTGGCCACCCACCTCCTCGAAGCGCACTGTGTGCTCGCGAAGGCGGGTCATGAGCTCTCGCTCGATGTCGCGGAGGTCGAGCATCTCCATCCGGTGCCGCGGCATCGGGTCCGCCTCGTAGGCGGTCCAGTCCGCGCGCACACCGACGTCACCGTCCGGTCCGAACTCGGAGAGTGTCGGCACGAGCACCCCGCCGATGCCGGCCACGAAGACGCACTCGCCGGCGTCCGCGGCGTGGGCGGTCGCGGCGGCCGAGCCACGCGGCATACGGCTGAGGTCGCCGGGTCGGGGGAGCGCCACGAAGAGGGCGCGCTCGCCGAGGTCGCGCCACACGTCGAGCCGGGCGAGGTCCCCTGCGACGTGGTCGAGGTCCGGGAAGGCGCGACCGAGGGCGTCCCTCGTCCCGAGGTCGCCGCGCCAGGACGCGGTGGTCCACAGCGCCAGGCGCACGGACGCGGGCAGCTCGGACACCTCGTCATCCTAGGGTGCGCCGTGTCGGCGGCCCGATGTGCCTTGCCATAGGGTCGAGCCATGAGCGACGTCCTCGCCTTCGCCGGAGTCACCGTTCGCCGCGGTGCCTCGACGCTCCTCGACGACGTCACGTGGGAGGTGGAGGAGGGCGAGCGCTGGGTCGTGCTCGGCGCCAACGGCGCCGGCAAGACGACGCTGCTGCAGATCGCCGCTGCCCGCATGCACCCGACCTCGGGCGTCGCAGGCATCTTGGGCGAGGTGCTGGGCGCGGTCGACGTCTTCGAGCTGAGGCCCCGCATCGGGCTGGCCAGCTCCTCGATGGCCGAGCGGATCCCCGCCGACGAGCTCGTCGGCAACGTCGTGGTCACCGCGTCCTACGGCATCATCGGCCGCTGGCGCGAGACCTACGACCACGTCGACTACGTGCGCGCCATGGAGCTGCTCAAGGCCCTCGGCGCCGACCACCTCGCCGACCGCACCTACGGAACCCTGAGCGAGGGCGAGCGCAAGCGCGTCCAGATCGCGCGGGCGCTCATGACCGACCCCGAGCTGATGCTGCTCGACGAGCCGGCGGCCGGCCTCGATCTCGGTGGTCGCGAGGACCTCGTTCGACGGCTCGGCGACCTCGCCGCCGACACCGAGGCTCCGGCCATGGTGCTCGTGACGCACCACGTCGAGGAGATCCCGCCCTCGTTCACCGACGTCCTGATGATCCGCGATGGCAAGGTCGTCGCGGCCGGGCCGATCCCGATCACGCTGACGGCCGACAACCTCAGCAGGACCTTCGGCCTCCCGCTCGTGCTCGAGCAGCACGGCGAGCGCTGGTCGGCCCGGGCCGAGTCCTGATCGCAACCTGCCTCCACCGCTCGATCCGTAGGTCGACGGAGGGAACTGAGGCAGAATCGAGAACGTCACTGGTGTGACGCACGGGACGTCGGCGTCCATGGCCGACTCGGACGAAGGCAGGGTGGGGCACGTGTTCGAGGGGCACGCCTGGATGGTCTGGCTGGGGGTGGCCCTCGTGCTGGTGGCCATCGAGACGGTCACCGTCGACTTCACCTTCCTCATGCTCGCCGGCGGTGCGGTCGGGGCCTCCGTCGCCGCAGCCTTCGGCGCGCCTCCCGCCGTTCAAGCGGTCGTCGCGGCCCTCGTGGCTGTCGCGCTGCTCGCGATCGTCCGCCCCTGGCTCAAGAAGCGACTTGCGGCGAGCACGCCCCAGCAGCTCATGGGTGCCGCGGCCCACGTCGGCCGCTCCGCCGTCGCCATCGAGCGCGTGAACCCGGCCGGGGGCCGGGTCAAGCTCGCCGGCGAGACCTGGTCGGCCCGGACTCTCGGTGACGACATCGAGCCCGGTGAGGAGGTCGTCGTCGACTCCATCGACGGTGCCACCGCCATCGTGAGCCGCGCGCACGTCGTGGGGGCCTGACGCCGCCGCGCAGACACCTCCGAACGCCCCAGCCGCACCACTGAACCACCGAGCAGACCGACCGGTCGGCTCGCACCAACCGTGCTTCCTCGGGGGAGCACGGACCACACAGGGAGAAGGTCGAGAAGGTCGTGGACCCGGTTTACATCATTCCGATACTCATCGTGATAGTCGCACTTGTCGTCGTCGTGCGCACCGTGCGCATCGTGCCGCAGCAGACGGCCCAGATCGTCGAACGGCTCGGCGGCTACAACAAGACCCTGACGGCGGGCATCCACTTCCTCATCCCGTTCGTGGACAAGGTGCGCGCCAACATCGACCTGCGTGAGCAGGTGGTCACGTTCCCGCCGCAGCCCGTCATCACCAGCGACAACCTCGTCGTCAACATCGACACCGTCATCTACTACTCGGTCACCGACGCGAAGGCCGCGGTCTACGAGATCGCGAACTTCATCCAGGGCATCGAGCAGCTGACCGTCACCACTCTGCGCAACGTCATCGGCTCGCTCGACCTGGAGCAGGCCCTGACGAGCCGCGACCAGATCAACGGCCAGCTGCGCGGCGTCCTCGACGAGGCCACGGGCAACTGGGGCATCCGGGTCAACCGCGTCGAGCTCAAGGCGATCGACCCGCCCCACTCGGTGCAGGAGACGATGGAGAAGCAGATGCGCGCCGAGCGCGACCGCCGCGCCGCCATCCTCACGGCCGAGGGATTCAAGCAGTCGGCGATCCTCACCGCCGAGGGTGAGAAGCAGAGCCAGATCCTGCGGGCCGAGGGTTCGGCCCAGGCCCGCATCCTCGAGGCACAGGGCCAGGCCCGGGCGATCCAGCAGGTCTTCGCGGCGATCCACCGCGGCAAGCCGACCCAGAAGCTGCTCGCCTACCAGTACCTGCAGGTGCTCCCGCAGCTCGCGCGCGGCGACTCCAACAAGATGTGGATCATCCCCTCGGAGCTCACCGACGCCCTCAAGGGGATCGGCAACGCCCTGGGCGGCAGCGAGCAGGGGCCGACCGTTGGCAGTGACGACGACCAGTGGGTCGACACGGGCGACGCGACCGACGACGCCTTCGCCGAGACACTGCTGGAGGACCCGGCCAAGGCGTTGGCCGAGGCGCGCGGGCAGGCCGCGGCCGCGAGTGCCGAGTCCACAGAGCACACGGCACCCGCGGGTCGCCAGCACACATCGTTCGCGACGAGCGGCGACGTGCCGCCCCCGCCGGTCGCCGCACCGCCGGCTCCGCCCGAGCTCCCCGCGTCCGTGACGCCGGAGATCCCCGCGGTGGCCGAGCCGGAGGACCTGCCCGACGTGCCGCCGGGGGCAGCGACCCAGCGCTGACGGACACCATCGGCGAACGCCACCGACGACACCTGGTCACCCCTCTGTAGGGTAACCAGGTGTCGTTCTGGTCCGCCGTCGCCGTCGCGCTGACGGGCACCGGGGCGGGGATCATCAACACGATCGTCGGTTCGGGCACGCTGATCACCTTCCCGACCCTGCTCTTCTTCGGGGTCAACCCGCTCGTGGCCAACGTCTCCAACAACATCGGCCTCGTCGCCGGCGGCGTGACCGGGGCGTGGGGCTACCGCCACGAGCTCGGCGGACAGGCGCCGACGCTGCGCCGCCTCATGCCGATGTCGTTCCTCGGCTCGGTCGTCGGGGCCGGGCTGCTGCTCGTGCTGCCGGCGGCCGCCTTCCGGGCCATCGTCCCGGTCCTCATCCTCGTCGCGCTGGTCCTGGTCCTCGCCGGGCCGCGCATCCAGGCCCGCGTGCACTCCGGGGGCGAGGGGGAGCCGACGCCGCGCTGGCACACGCCGGTCATGGCCGCGGGCGTCTTCCTCGCAGGTGTCTACGGCGGCTACTTCGGGGCCGCCCAGGGCGTGCTCATCATGGGCCTGCTCAGCGCCCTGAGCCTCGAGCCGCTCCAGCGCCTCAACGGCTACAAGAACGTCCTGTCGCTCGTGGTGAACCTCGTCGCGGCGGCCGTCTTCGTCCTCTTCGCCCGCGAGCACATCGACTGGCTCGTCGTCGTCCTCATCGGGGTCGGCGCCTTCGTCGGCGGGATCATCGGCGCCCGGGTCGGGCGCCGCATCCCGCCCCAGGTCCTGCGCGGCCTCATCATCGCCATCGGCCTCGTCGCCATCGTCAAGCTCGTCTGGTTCCCCTGACGTGCGAGCGCGCGCGAGCGGGCGCCGCGCACGATGTCGGGGGAGCGCCGCAGCACCACTAGCCTGACGGCGTGCCGATCGAGATCTCCGACCCCGCCGACCCCCGCGTCGCCGACTACGTGTCCCTCACCGACGTCGTGCTGCGCCGGCGCCACGAGCCGGAGAAGGGGCTCTACATCGCCGAGAGCCAGAAGGTCATCCGACGGGCGCTGCGGGCGGGGCACCGTCCGAGGTCCTACCTCATGGCTCGCCGCTGGCTCGACGACCTCGCCGACATCGTCGCCGACGCCGAGGCCGAGGGCATCCCCGTCTACTTCGGCGAGCACGACGTCATCGAGCAGCTGACCGGCTTCCACCTGCACCGGGGCGCCCTGGCGGCCATGCAGCGACCGGTGCTGCCGAGCGTCGAGTCGCTCATCGCCGACGCGCGTCGGGTCATCGTGCTCGAGGACGTCGTCGACCACACGAACGTCGGCGCCATCTTCCGGTCGGCAGCG
This sequence comes from Terrabacter carboxydivorans, assembly GCF_039532035.1. Classification (NCBI taxonomy): domain Bacteria; kingdom Bacillati; phylum Actinomycetota; class Actinomycetes; order Micrococcales; family Intrasporangiaceae; genus Terrabacter; species Terrabacter carboxydivorans. The sequence goes on from NZ_BAAARE010000009.1 coordinate 15,358, forward strand.
GCCCTCGGCGTCGACGCGGTGCTCATCACGCCCCGGTGCGCCGACCCGCTCTACCGCCGATCGATCCGCGTCTCCATGGGCTCCGTCTTCCAGGTGCCGTGGACGCGGGTGGACCCGTGGCCGCAGGGCATCGGTCTGCTCCACGACGCCGGGCTGACCGTCGCGGCGATGGCACTGTCGGACGACTCGGTCTCGCTCGACGAGCTCGAGTCGGCGCCGCCCGAGCGGCTGGCCCTGATCGTCGGCACCGAGGGCGACGGGCTTTCGCACCGCACGGTCGCCGACGCGGACCTGACGCTGCGCATCCCCATGGCCGGCGGTGTCGACTCGCTCAACGTCGCCGCGGCGAGTGCCGTCGCGATGTGGGCGCTGCGCCCACCGGCGCGGTCCTGACGGACGGTCGGGCGGCGTCCCACCCGTCCCGCAGGCACATCGGCGTCGTCGAGGTCCGCCGCCGTCAGGCGCGCAGGGGCCGCACCAGCCGGTTCAGCAGCCGGTCGAGCTCGACGGCCGGGTCGTCGCACAGTCCGCCGTGGACGGGTCCCGGCTGCACCACGGTCGACCGGGGCGCGATGATCCAGCCGAAGCGCTGGCCCGGCTTGTCGAGCGTGGGCAGGCCGCGCCCGGTCTCGCCGCGACAGACGGCGCGGACGCGCTCGAGCATCGACCGCACGCCGTCGAGGTCGCACGTGCCGCACAGCGCTGCGACGCGGCTCTCGTCGACCTCCCAGGCGGCGTCGAGGAACCCGGCGTCCTGGGAGTAGAGCACGACTCCGACGTTGATGAACTCCTCGCGGTCGACGCGCGGGACGAGGCGGAGCAGGACGTACTGGTAGGCGTTCACGCCGCCGCCCCCCTCGGCACCCACGTGAGCGGCCCGTCGAGCCGGGCCCGCAGCATCTGGGCGTATGCCGTCCGGACCGCGGGAGCGTCGGCCAGGTCGGGCGTGGGCTCGATCCACTCGTCCGGCACGTCGGCGATGACGGCCTCGAGGGCCTGCGGGGTCAACCGCGCGGCGAGCTCGTCGTGGCGGCTCGCGACATCGCCGGCCACGTCGCGCAGGACGTGGCGGCTCGCGTCGAATGGCTGCGCGGCGAAGCGCTCCGGGGAGGGTGCCCGGCTCGGCCACGAGTGGTGGAAGTAGAGGGCGGCACCGTGGTCGATGGCCCACGTGCGCCCGTGCCAGACGAGCAGGTTGGGGTTGGACCACGTGCGGTCGACGTTGGCGGTCAGTGCATCGAGCCAGATGACCCGCTCGGCCAGGTCGGCGTCGGGTGGGCGTGAGCCGTCGTAGCCGAGCGACCCGGGAAGGAAGTCGACGCCCAGGTTGGTCCCCACCGAGGCGGTGAGCAGGTCCTGGACCTCCTCGTCGGCCTCGTACTTCGCGATGCGGGCGTCGAGCCGGACGACGGCGAGGTCCGGCACGGGGACCTCGAGCAGCCGGGCGATCCCGGCCACGAGCACCTCCGCCACGAGGACCTTGAGGCCCTGACCGGCGCCGCGGAACTTCAGCACGTAGGTGCCGTCGTCGTCGGCCTCGACGATGCCGGGCAGCGAGCCGCCCTCCTTGAGCGGCGTCACGTAGCGGGTGGCGGTCAGCTCGGGAAGCACGGCGTCAGCCTAGTGGCCGCTCGTGGTCGAGCAGCGTGGCGCGGGACCAGAGGCGCCCGAGCAGCATGGCCGTGACGCCGTAGAGCACGGCGAACGAGACGAGCGGCCACCAGGCCAGCCCGGAGGCCGGCAGGACGAACGCACCCAGGGCGGCCGCCGCGACCATCCCGGCGTTGTAGACGACGTCGTACGCCGAGAACGCCCGACCGAGCAGGTGGTCGTCGACGTGCGCCTGCAGGAGGGAGTCGACGGTGATCTTGACGCACTGCGACGTGAACGAGACGACGAAGCCCACGACGACGATGCTCCACGGCGTCAGGAACGGCCCGAGCACCGCGCAGACGAGCGCTCCGAGCGCGAGCATGCGCGCGGCATACGGCACCGCGGTGAGCCGCGGTGCGAGCCACGGGGTGATGAAGGCGGCGGAGGCGAACCCCACGGCGGACGCGGCTGCGGCGACGCCGAAGCCGCGCGCTCCGTGGCCCGACTCGAAGGGACCGCGGAAGAGCAGCAGCGTCTGCAGCAGGAGGAAGCCGAAGGGGATGCGGGTCAGAAAGACGAGGACGAGCAGCAGGCGAGCCCGGCGTGGCAGCGTGCGCACGGCCTCGGCCAGCCCCGTCACGACCGACCGCGTGATCTGCCCGACCGAGGGCGCCCCGCTCGTGTCGTCGGGACCGATGAACGGCAGTCTCGTCGCCGCCCACGTGGCGGCAAGCACGCCCGCCGCCGCGAGGAGCACGTCCAGGACGTCGCTGCCACCCGAGGCGCGGAGCCCGGTGCCGACGGCGCCGCCGAGAAGGTAGGCCAGCGAGCCACACGTCGGGGCGACGGAGTTCGCGCTGACGAGATCCTCGCGCGGGACGACGTGCGGCATCGCCGAGGAGAGCCCCGCGAGGATGAAGCGGTTGACGGAGAAGACGAGCAGGACCAGCCCGAAGAAGGCCGGACCGGTGCCCGACCCGGAGACCAGGCCGGCCACACCGAGGATCGCCGCGGCCCGCACGAGCTGGCTGACGACGATGACCCGACGCCGTGGCCAACGGTCCAGCAGCACCCCGACGAACGGACCCAGCGCGCTGTAGGGGAGCAGCACGATGGCGAAGGCGATGGCGATGCCCTGGGCGTCGGCGGCCTTCTCCGGGTTGAAGAGGATGTGGCTGGCCAGGGCGACCTGGAAGACGCCGTCGCTGAAGGAGGAGGTGACGCGGCTGACGAAGAGCCGACGGAAATCGCGCCCCCGGAGCAGGGTGAAGAGGGCGCGCAGGAAGGTCACGCGGCACAGCGTACGGTCAGGACGCCAACAGCCGGTGACGGGACGGTGTCAGCGCGCGAGTCGCCCGATGAGCGCGGCGGCGCAGGCGATCCCGGCCACGGCACTCCCGACGAGGACACCGAAGTCGACCCAGTAGCTCGTGGGGGTCCCGAGCAGCAGGCCGCGCAGGGCCGACACCTCGTAGGTCAGCGGGTTGACGTGGCTGACGACCTGGAGCCAGCCCGGCATCATCTCGATCGGGTAGAGGGCGTTGGAGGCGAAGAAGAGCGGCATCGTGATGGCCTGCCCGATCCCCATGAGGCGGTCGCGCTTGAGAGCGATGCCGGCGATGCTCAGGGACAGGCACGAGAAGAACGCCGCGCCCAGCATGACGACGAGCACCACCCCGAGCAGCCGGAGAGGGTTCCACGTCATCGCCACGCCCATGAGGGCCGCCACGACGACGACGATGACGGCCTGGGCCACGGACCGCACGCCGGCGGCGAACGCCTTGCCCGCCACGAGCGCGGACCGGGGCGTCGGCGTCACAAGGAGCTTGGTCAGCACCCCCGCGTCGCGCTCCCAGATGATCTGGATGCCGTAGAAGATCGCGATGAACAGGGCCGACTGCGCGATGACGCCCGGCGCGAGGAAGTCGAGGTAGGGGATGCCGCCGGTGGGGATGGCGCGGATGTGGCTGACGGTCGTGCCGAAGATGACGAGCCAGAGAATGGGCTGGATCGCGCGGGTCACGAGCTCGCTGCGGTCGTGGCGCAGCTTCTGCAGCTCGACGAGGCAGAACGTGCCGACGCGCGAGACGAGCAGTGCCGGTCCCGTGCGACCGTGCTGCTCAGCCCAGACGGCGGGCGGTTCGACGAGTCGCTCGGACACCGCGCAGCCCTCCCTTCTCGACGTCGAGGTCCTCGAGGGCCTCGCCCGTGTGGTGGCGGAAGACGTCCTCGAGCGTGGCGCCCGGCCCGGCTGCCGCCCTGAGTTCGTCGGGGGAGCCGAGCGCGCGCAGGGCGCCGCGGTGCATCAGGGCGACGCGGTCGCACAGCGCGTCGGCCTCCTCCATGTAGTGGGTCGTCAGCAGCACGGTCATGCCGTGGTCACGCTGCATCTGCGCGACGCGCTGCCACACGCTGTCACGCGCGACGGGGTCGAGACCGACCGTCGGCTCGTCGAGGACGAGCAGGGCCGGCCGGTTGACGAGGGCCTGGGCGAGCTCGAGACGACGAACCATGCCTCCGGAGTAGGTCGAGGCGAGCCGCGACTCGTCGGCGCGCAGGTCGACCATGTCGAGGACCTCGTCGACCCGACTCGCCCGCTCGCGCCGTGGCACGTCGAACAGGCGGGCGAACCACTCGACGTTCTCGCGCCCCGTCAGGGCACCCTCGATCGACAGCTGCTGGGGGACGTAGCCCAGCAGGCGCCGCACGACCATCGCCTCGGTGCGCACCGACCTGCCGAAGATCTCGACCTCACCGGTCTGCAACGGCAGCAGGGTGTTGAGCAGCCGGATCGTCGTCGTCTTGCCGGCGCCGTTGGGTCCGAGCAGGCCGAAGCACTCGCCCGCCTCGACGGAGAGGCTGAGGTCGTCCACCGCCCGGTGGCTGCCGAAGCTGTAGCCCAGGGCCCGGATGTCGATGGCGGCCGTCACGGCCGTTCGCCACCCGAGCTCTGGTCACCCGTCGTGAGTGCGGTGGGTGCTGACGACGTGGCTGGGCGAGCAGACTCGCCGGACACCGGGGTCGGGCAAGACCCTGCCGGCTGCGTGGTGTCGGGCAGCGCTGCCGCGATCCGGGCGATCGTCGCGAGGGCATCGGCGAGGCGCTCGCGCTCGTCCGCCGGAAGGCCTGCGAGCGCCGTGGCCGTCGTCTGCGCGCGCCGGTCGCGCCACTGCTCGAGTCCGGCTCGCGCCGGCTCCGTCAGGTCGAGGCGCGCGACCCTGCGGTCGTCGGCGTCGCGCTGACGCACGAGCACGCCGAGACCGAGCAGCTGGCCGACCAGCGTGGAGACGGTGTTGGCGGCGAGCCCCAGCACGCGGGCCGACTCGGCCACGGTGATGCCCGGGTTGCGACGGACGACGCGCAACAGCTCGAGCTGCGCCGCCGACAGGGACAGCTCGGGCAGCGGCGCGCCCACCAGACGGCGCGAACGCCGGCGCAGCAGCCCGATGACGTCGTAGAGGTCGTCTGCCAGCCCGGCCACGTTCTCGTCGCTCACGATCGAAGATTACGTCTGTCGCAGAGGCGTGGCCAAGGGCCGCCGGCGGGCCGTGACCTACGAGGTGGGGGAACGAGAAGACCCCCGGGCTCCTGGAGCAGGAACCCGGGGGTCTCATGGTGTCGAGGGGGGGACTTGAACCCCCACGCCCGTTAAGGGCACTAGCACCTCAAGCTAGCGCGTCTGCCATTCCGCCACCCCGACAAGGTGATGCAAGGGGCTCGTGGGATTCCCTTGCGGCGAGGCGAAACGTTACACGGGGCCCGACCAAAAGACCAAACGGGCGGCTGCGGGCGGCGGGAGCCCGCGGCATACGCTGATCGGCATGAGCCACGACGACGCCGACCGCCCCGTGACGACCGCCCCAGCCGACCTCGCGGCCCCGGCCTCCGGCACCGCCGCGGCACCCGAGGACGAAGTCTCGCGCCTGTGCGCCGAGCTCATCCGCATCGACTCGTCCAACTACGGCGACGGCTCCGGTCCGGGGGAGCGCGAGGCCGCCGAGTACGTCATGGAGCAGCTCGCCGAGGTCGGCCTCGAGGGCACGCTGCTCGAGAGCGAGCCGGGTCGCGCGACCGTCGTCGTGCGGCTCGAGGGCGAGGACTCCTCGCGACCGGGCCTCGCCGTGCACGGCCACCTCGACGTCGTGCCGGCGAACGCCGCGGACTGGCAGGTCGACCCCTTCGCCGCCGAGGAGCGCGACGGCTGCATCTGGGGCCGCGGGGCCGTCGACATGAAGGACATGGACGCGATGATCCTCGCGAACATCCGTCATTTCGCCCGCACGGGCACGAAGCCGGCGCGCGACACGACCTTCGTCTTCTTCGCCGACGAGGAGGCGGGCGGGACCTACGGCAGCCACTGGCTCGTCGACCACCACCCGCAGTGGTTCGAGGGCGTCACCGAGGCGATCAGCGAGGTGGGCGGCTACAGCGTCACGGTGCCGACGCCGACGGGCCAGCAGCGGGCGTACCTGCTCCAGACCGCGGAGAAGGGCATCGCCTGGCTGCGGCTGCGGGCCCACGGCCGCGCCGGCCACGGCTCGGTGCCCAACGACGAGAACGCCATCGTCCGCCTGGCCGCGGCCATCGGCCGCATCGCAGCCCACGAGTGGCCGCGGGAGTACATCGCCTCGGTGCGCGAGCTGCTCGACACCCTCAGCACCATGACAGGCCTGTCGTCGGCCGACGACGACCTCGAGCCGCTGCTCGCCACGCTCGGCGGAGCCCAGGGCTTCGTGCGCGGCACGCTGCGCGACACGGCCAACGTGACGATGCTCGAGTCGGGCTACAAGCACAACGTCATCCCGCAGACGGCGACCGCGGCCGTCGACTGCCGCTTCCTCCCCGGCCACGAGGACGCACTCATGGCCACGATCCGCGACCTGGCGGGGGAGCACGTCGAGGTCGAGGTCGTGCACCGCGACGTCGCGCTCGAGGCGCCGTTCTCCGGCGACCTCGTCGAGTCGATGAAGCAGGCGCTGCTCCGCGAGGACCCCGAGGCGGCCGTGCTGCCCTACTGCCTCTCCGGCGGCACCGACAACAAGGCGCTCGAGCGGCTGGGCATCCAGGGCTACGGCTTCGCACCGCTCCGCCTGCCCGCAGACCTGGACTTCGCGCCGATGTTCCACGGTATCGACGAGCGGGTGCCGGTGGACTCGCTGCGGTTCGGGGCGCGCGTGCTCGGGGACTTCCTGCGGACCTGCTGAGCCCGGCGGACGGTTCAGGCCGTGCGCTGGACGCGCATGATCTTGCGCCGCAGCCACATCCGTCGCACGCCGCCTTCGTAGATCACGGTGCGCGAGAGCTCCCAACGTCCGTACTCCGCGTGCTCGCGCACCGCCTGCCGCGCCTGGGCCTTGGACGTGTGGCGGTCGAACGTGAGGACCCGGTACTCGTAATCCGTCATCGCCCACCATTCTGACACCAACCGTGACCCCACCGAGACCGTATGCGTGGTGTGGCGGACAGGTGCCCGCGGTACCGTCGCGGGGTCATCCGACCGCAGGCCCGGGACCGAAACGGCCCGTGCGGCGCGGCGAAACAGGGGAACCGCCCGGCACCGCCCGGCGTCAAGGGCCCAGGAGGTCAACACCCATGAAGTGGAACACCCGCCGCATCGCGGCAGCAGCCATCGTCCTTCCGGCGGTCCTCGGCGTCGCCGCCTGCGGCAAGAGCGAGAGCCCGGCACCCGCAGCGGGACAGACGCAGGCCACCTCGGCCGCCGCCACGAGCGCCGCACCCGTCTCCGGCCAGCCCTACAAGGACAAGGCGTCCTTCGTCGCGGCCATGAAGGCGGCCGGCAAGAACGCCACCACGGCCCACGTGACCATGGCCATGGACGCCGCCGGCCAGAAGATCGCCATCTCCGGCGACACCAAGGTCGACCCGAGCAACCCGGCCATGAAGATGTCGATGGACATGGGCAGCTCGATGAAGCTCGACATGATCCTCGTCGACAAGAAGGTCTACATGAAGGGCTTCCCCGGCCTCGCCGCCGGCAAGTGGGCCGTCATCGACAGCAACTCGACCATCGGCAAGCAGCTCTCGCAGTCGCTGGACCAGGCCGACCCGACCAAGATGTACGACCAGTTCGGCGCCGCCGTGCAGGACGTCAAGTTCGTCGGCGAGGACACCGTCGACGGCGACAAGACGTGGAAGTACGACCTGACGCTCGACACCAAGGCGATGCAGGCCCAGATGCCGGCCGACTCCAAGACGCAGATGCCGAGCACCATCGACTACACCGCGTGGCTCGACGAGAAGGACCAGCTGCGCAAGGTCACCTTCGACCTGTCCGGCGTCAAGGCGGAGATGACGATGAGCAAGTACGGCGAGCCCGTCGACATCACGGCCCCGCCCGCCGGTGAGACCGTCAAGGCGCCCATGTGACGGGTCGCTGACACCAGCGGCCGTCACCGGCAGCCGACGCGTCGGGGCGGGTGAACGCCCCGCCAACCGCGAGTGAACGATCCCGCAGCGAGCCCCGCTCGCTGCGGGATCGCTGCGTTCCCCGGGCCTTCCCGGTCTCCGAATGGGTGCTCCGGGTCGCCGGGGTCGACTACGGTCGAAGCATGACCGTCGACCCCCGCGCCGCCCTCGAGCAGCTCATCGCCGCCCTCGAACGCCACCTCGAGGCGGCGAACGCCACCCGGGACCCCGACCACCCGATGGTCATGGCCGCCGCCCAGGACCTGGCCGAGGCCTTCGACGACTACGACGAGGCGCTCTACGAGGCGACCGAGGTCGCCACCCCGCTCGCTATCTACGGCGACGACTTCGACGGCCACGAGGACGAGGACGGGAGCGAGACCCGCGTCTACGCCGGGCTCGACTCGGACGAGTACGACGAGGACGACGAAGACGACGACGAAGACGATGACGATGACGATGACGAAGACGATGACGACGACGAAGAAGACGACGACTATGAGGACGAGGACGAGGACGACCTCGACGACCTCGACTCCGGTGTGATCGGGACGAGCCGCACGGGCGCCTCGGCGGCCACGAGCGCGGCGAGCGGCGCCCGACCGGATAGCGCCTCCCGGTCCTGACCGCCCGCGACCGTGCCCTACGCGGACACGTCGTCGAGGGCTGCCACGATCTGGGACGGAAGCGACAGCTCGAGGCTCGCGAGCGCCGAGCGCAGCTGGGCCGAGGTCCGCGCGCCGACGATGGGCGCGGCGACGCCCGGGCGGTCGCGCACCCACGCCAGGGCCACCTCCGCGGGCTTGGCGGCGAGACCGCGGGCCGCCATCGCCACTGCGTCCGCGACCCTGGTCGTCTGCTCGTCGAGGAACCGCTCGGCGAAGCCGGGGAAGTCGGCCGAGGATGCGCGGGACCCCGACGGGATCCCGTTGCGGTACTTGCCCGTCAGCACTCCGCGTCCCAGCGGCGACCACGGCAGGAGGCCGAAGCCGAGCGACGTGGCAGCCGGCGTGACCTCGTGTTCGGGCGAACGGCATACCAAGGAGTATTCGATCTCGTTGGCCACCAACGGAATTCGTGCCGACTCCAGCAGGCTGAAGGCGCGGGCGGACTGCCAGCCGGAGTAGTTGGACACGCCCACGTAGCGCGCCCGACCGGAGGCCGCCGCCCACTCGAGGGCCGAGAGCGTCTCTGACAGCGGGACGTCGTCGGACCAGGTGTGCACCAGCCAGAGGTCGACGTGGTCGGTGCCCAGTCGACGCAACGACGTCTCGAGCTGGGACATGAGGCCACGCCGCGACACGTCGACCCGGCGCTGGCCGCCCGACCGTGAGATGCCCGCCTTGGTGCAGATGACGATGTCGTCCCGGGCCACCCCGTCCGCGAGCAGGCTGCCGAGGATGGTCTCGGCGTCGCCGCCGCCGTAGCCGTATGCCGTGTCTACGAGGTTGCCACCCGCCTCGACGAAGGCGCGCAGGTGGTCGCCGGCCTCGTGGCGGTCGACGGCGTTGCCCCACAGCATGGTCCCGAGTGCCAGTGGGGTGACCGTGAGACCGGACGAGCCGAGACGCCTGCGCATGCCCCGAACGCTAGTGGGCGACACCGCACTCGCGGCGACCGGCACGACGAGGACAGCGCCGGTAGCCTGCCGGACATGAGGATCGGTGTGAATCTCGGCTACTGGGGACGCGGCACGACGGGGGCGGACCAGGTGGCGATCGCCCGGGCGGCCGACCGGCTCGGCTACGACAGTGTGTGGGTGGCCGAGGCGTACGGTTCCGACAGCCCCTCGATGCTCGCCTGGATCGGTGCCCTGACCGAGCACGTCGACCTCGGGTCGGCGGTGATGCAGATCCCGGGGCGCACCCCGGCGATGACGGCGATGACGGCCGCCACGATCGACACCATGTCGGGTGGCCGCTTCCGGCTCGGTCTCGGCGTCTCGGGCCCGCAGGTCAGCGAGGGCTGGCACGGCGTGCCGTTCCGCAGCCCGCTCGGCCGCACCCGCGACTACGTCGAGATCGTGCGCGCCGCGCTCCGGCGCGACACGGTCACCCACGCGGGTCCCCACTACCCCCTGCCGCTGCCGGACGGCCCCGGCAAGGCGCTCAAGCTGTCCGCCCGACCCGTGCGCGCCGACCTGCCGGTCTACCTGGCCGCCGTCGGGCCCAAGAACCTCGAGCTGACCGGAGAGATCGCCGACGGCTGGCTCGCCATCTTCTTCAGCCCGGAGCACGCCGGCGACCTGCTCGCGACGCTCGAACGTGGACGGCGGCGAGCCGGACGGGGGAGCGTCGAGGCGCCCATGGACGGTTTCGACGTCGTGGCCACCACACCGGTCGTGCTCGTCGACGACGTCGAGGCAGCGGCCGAGCACGTGCGCGACTACTGCGCCCTCTACATCGGCGGCATGGGCTCGCGGGAGCAGAACTTCTACAACCAGCTCGCCTGCCGGATGGGCTTCGAGGAGGACGCGGCCCGCATCCAGGACCTCTACCTCGCCGGACGCCACCGGGAGGCCGCTGCGGCCGTGCCGCTCGAGTTCATCGACGAGACGGCGCTGCTCGGCTCGCCGGAGCGGGTCGCGCGCCGCCTCGGCCGCTACGAGGCGGCGGGCGTGACGACGCTCGCCGTCGCTGTCGGAGGCGGCATGTCTCGCGACGAGGCCCTCGCGACGCTGCACGTCGTCGCCGGCATCGCGGGACTCGAGGCGCCTGCGGCCGGGACCGGCCAGGGCGACCCCGGCACCCCGGACGTTTCCTGAGACTTCGCCTGTGAGCCGCCCGCCGCGGCTGCTCCGGCGGACCGTTGTGGATAGGGTGCGACGTTGTGCCCGGCGGCCGTCGTCCCCGACAGCGCCGGGGCACGTCCCGTCCCTCTGCGCAGAAGGCCCACCCTGACCCATGGCTGACCTCAGCTACCTCGATGCCGTCATCCTCGGCGTCGTCGAAGGCCTCACCGAGTACCTCCCCGTCTCCTCGACCGGGCACCTGACCATCACCGAGCAGATGCTCGGTCTCAAGGTCGACGACCTCGCCGTGACGGCCTACACCGCCGTGATCCAGCTCGGCGCGATCGCGGCGACGCTCCTCTACTTCTTCAGGGACATCGTCCGGTTCGCCGTGGCCTGGTTCCGCGGCCTGGGCAACGTCGAGGCCCGCACCGACCCCGACTACGGCCTCGCGTGGGCCGTCGTCATCGGCTCGATCCCGGTCGGGATCGTCGGCTTCGTGGGACGTCACGCCATCGAGAGCACGCTGCGCAGCCTCTGGGTCGTCGCCGGTGCCCTCATCCTGTGGAGCATCGTCATCGTCGTAGCCGAACGCATCCACAGCCGGCTCGAGGCGCGCGGGGTCCTGCGCGGCGAGCACGACGTGCGTCCGGTCGACGGTCTCGTCATCGGCCTGATGCAGTGCTTCTCGCTCATCCCCGGCGTGTCCCGCTCGGGTGCCACGATCTCGGCCGGCATCGCGCGCGGCCTCGACCGGGTGACGGCCACGCGGCTCAGCTTCTTCCTCGCGATCCCGGCCCTGACCGCAGCCGGCCTCTTCCAGGCCGTCCAGGAGAAGGACGGCCTGCTGACCCTCGGGCTGGGCCCCGTCATCGTCGGCCTCGTCGTGGCGTTCGTCGTCGCCTACGCCTCGATCGCCTGGCTGCTGCGCTTCGTCGCGAGCAACAGCCTGATCCCGTTCGTCTGGTACCGCGTCATCCTCGGCGTCGTGCTCGTGGGCCTGCTGGCCACGAGCGTCATCAGCGCGACCTGAGCGCAGCTCCCCACCGGCCGGTCGACCCGGCCCGACACCGATGGCCGCCTCCCCGCTCGGGAGGCGGCCGTCGGCGTCCTCAGAGCCATCCCGAGCGCTTGAAGGCGCGGTAGAGACCGATGCAGGCCGCCGCCATGACCCCGATGGCGACGAAGTAGCCGTAGTAGAACTCCCTGCCCCCGAGGTGCACGCTAGCCGTGAGCTCGGGGATGCTCTGGAAGTTCATCCCGTAGATCCCGGCGATCATGGTGGGCACCGCCGCGATCGCCACCCAGGCGGAGATCCGTCGCATGTCCTCGTTCTGCTTGACCGAGACGCTCGCCAGATGGGCCGACAGGACGTCCGTCAGCAGCCGGTCGTAGGACTCGACGTGGTCGTTGACGAGGCGCAGGTGGTCCGCGACGTCGCGGAAGAAGGGGAGCATCTCCTCGGTCAGGCCGTGGCCGCGGGCGCGCTCCATGAACTGGGCCAGGGTGTCCGCGAGCGGCTGGCTGGCCCGGCGGAACTCGAGGACCTCGCGCTTGAGGCGGTAGATGGTGTTGGCCTCACCACCGACGTCCGAGGCGAACACCTGCTCCTCGATGGCCTCGAGGTCCTTGCGCACCTCACGGTCGACGACGATGTAGTTGTCGACCACGGAGTCCATCACGGCGTGCAGCACCGTCATGGAGCCGTGCTCGAGCCGGTCGGGCTCGGACTCGAGGCGCTGGCGCACCCCCGCCAGGGGGTTGCCCTCCCCGTGCCGCACCGTGACGACGAACCGGTCGCCGATGAAGAGCATGACCTCACCGGTCTCGATGTCGCTCGTCGCCTCGATGTACCGCAGCGTCTTGAGCACGACGAAGACCGACGACTCGTACTTCTCGATCTTGGCCCGCTGGTGGCCGTTGACGGCGTCCTCGACGGCCAACGGGTGCAGGTGCAGCTCCTGGTTGACGAGCTCGAACTCCTCGTCGGTCGGGTCCTTGAGCCCGATCCAGAGGAAGCCGTCCTGGGTCAGGCGCAGGACGTCCAGCTCGTCGCTGAGGTCCCCGCAGCCCTGCCGACGGCCGTTGCGGTAGATGGCCTTGTCCACGATCACGCGGTCTACTTCACCACGTCCGCCCGTCGGCGTCTCGCACGCCGTGGATGCCGGTGGCGGCGTGGCGGCACGCGGCCTGCGGGTTAGGGTGACGAGCGTGCCCACCGTTCTCTTCGTGCGCCACGGGCGCTCCACGTCCAACACCGCCGGGACCCTGGCCGGCTGGATGCCCGGAGTCTTCCTCGACGAGACGGGCGAGGCCCAGGCCGCCGCGGTCGGGCAGCGTCTGGCCGCAGCCGTCCTGCCCGTCGTCGAGGTCGTCAGCTCGCCCCTGGACCGCTGCGTGCAGACCGCGGACCTGCTCTGCGCCCCGCTGCCGCAGCACGTCGCGCGCAGCATCCACGAGGGTCTGGGGGAGTGCCGCTACGGCGCCTGGACCGGGCGCCCGATCACCGAGCTCGCCAAGGAGGAGCTGTGGAAGGTCGTGCAGGACCGACCCAGCGAGGCGCGCTTCCCGGACTCCGCGGCATACCCCGCGGAGTCCATGACGCAGATGCAGGACCGGGCGCTGCGTGCCGTCCGCGAGATCGACGCGCGGATCCTCGAGACGCACGGCAAGGACGCGGTGTGGGTCGCCGTGTCCCACGGTGACGTCATCAAGTCGATCCTGTCGCACGCCACCGGTGCCCACCTCGACGACTTCCAGCGGATCAACGTCGACCCGGCCTCGGTCAGCGTCGTGCGCTACACCAGCCGCAAGCCTTTCGTGCTGAGGCTCAACGACATCGGCGGTGACCTCTCCGGGCTGCGGCCCCCCGAGAAGCCGGCGGCCGACGACGGCGACGCCGTGGTGGGCGGGGGCGCCGGCGGCACCGGCGCCGTCGGATAGGGTCGATCGCATGACGGTCCAGGACTTCGATCCCGCCGACCGGTTCGTGGCCGGGACGGTCGGCCCCGCCGGCCAGCGGGCCTTCTACCTCCAGGCAAGCACCGGTCCGCTCGTCGTGACCGTCGGGGTCGAGAAGCAGCAGGTCTCCATCCTCGCCGACCGGATCAACGACGTGCTCGACCAGCTCGCGCCCGCAGCGGCGACCGAGCCCGGCCAGCCCGGTGGCGAGCCCGAGGACACCGACCCGCTGCAGACGCCGTTCGACGAGGACTGGCGGGTGCAGACCCTGTCCCTGGCCTGGGACGAGGACGCGCAGAAGCTCGTCATCGAGTGCCACGACCACGACCCGGACGAGGTCGACGAGGACGCCGACGACGAGGTGGGGCCCCTCGGGCGCAACTCGCTCCGCGTGACCCTGACACCGGCCGAGGCCCGCGCCTTCGCCCGGCGCAGCAACGCCCTGGTGGCCGCCGGCCGTCCGCCGTGCCCGTTCTGCGGCAACCCGCTCGACCCCACGGGCCACATCTGCCCGCGGGCCAATGGCTACAAGCGCTGACGGGACTCCGTCGTCGGTCGACCTGACCGGCGAGCTCGAGGTCCTCGGTCGGGTCACCGACTCCTCCAACCTCGCCGTCGTGGCGCGGCTCTCGACGCTGCCCGGTGGTCACGTCATCTACAAGCCGATCCGGGGGGAGCGTCCCCTCTGGGACTTCCCGGACGGCACCCTGGCCGGGCGTGAGGTGGCGGCCGAGGTCGTCTCCGGGCTCGGCGGCTGGGACGTCGTGCCCCCGACGGTGATGCGCGACGGCCCCCTGGGTCCCGGTTCGGTGCAGCTCTGGATCGGCGACCCCTTCGACCCCGTGGCCGACGACGTGGTCGTCGACCTCGTGCCCGAGGGCCGCACGCCGGCCGGGTGGCGTGCCGTCTTCGACGGCGAGACCCCGAGCGGGTCGGCAGTCACGGTGGTGCACTCCGGGGCCGACGACGTGCGGTCGCTCGCGGTGCTCGACGCCGTCCTCAACAACTCCGACCGCAAGGGCTCCCACTGCCTGCGCGACGCGGCCGGACGTCTGTGGGCCATCGACCACGGCGTGACCTTCTCGCCCACCCCCAAGCTGCGCACGGTGCTCTGGGGCTGGGCGGGGGAGCCGCTCGCCGCTGCCGACGTGGACCGGCTCACCCGCCTGCGCCGGGCGCTCGAGGACGATGCCGCCCTCGACCGCCTCCTCGCGCTCCTCCCCGAGGACGACGTCGAGGCCCTGGCGCTGCGCGTCGTGGCCCTGCTCGACCGCGGCGTGCACCCCTTCCCGAGCCCTGACTGGCCGTCGGTCCCGTGGCCCCCGCTGTGATCGCGCCGAGGCCCTGAGGCCTCGCCGGTCCGGCCGGTCCTGAGGTGTGGTCGTCGCCGGGATAGAGTCTGCGCGTGAGAAGCTGGCCGACGCCGTTCATCCCCAAGGTCCCCGGCCGTGCACCCGAGGTGCGAGTCCGCGACACGGCATCCGGCGAGCTGGTGCCCGCCGCCCGTGGCGAGGTCGTGACGCTCTACGTCTGTGGCATCACGCCCTACGACGCGACGCACATGGGGCACGCAGCGACCTACGTGACGTTCGACCTGCTCGGCCGGGTCCTGCGCGACAGCGGGCACCCGGTGCGCTACGTCCAGAACATCACCGACATCGACGACCCGCTGCTCGAGCGGGCCGAGCGTGACGGCCTCGACTGGCGCGACCTCGCCACGCGCGAGATCGCGCTCTTCCGCGAGGACATGACCGCGCTGGCCGTGATCCCGCCCGACGAGTACCTCGGCGCGGTCGAGAGCATCCCCACCTTCGTCGGCCCCATCGAGAAGCTCGTGGCCGACGGCTGGGCGTATGCCGTGCCCGCACCCGACGCGTCACGTGAGGGCGCGCACGACGTCTACTTCGACGTCTCCAGGGACCCCCGCTTCGGCTCGGTCAGCCACCTCGACGAGGCCGGCATGATGGAGGTGTTCGCGGAGCGCGGGGGAGACCCCGACCGTGAGGGCAAGCGCAACCGGCTCGACGCCCTGCTGTGGCGGGCGCACCGCGAGGGTGAGCCCGAGTGGGACGGTGCCGGCCTCGGGTCCGGGCGTCCCGGCTGGCACATCGAGTGTGCGTGCATCGCCCTCGACCACCTCGGCATCCCCGTCGACGTCCAGGGCGGCGGCACCGACCTCGTCTTCCCGCACCACGAGATGAGCTCGGCCCACGGCCGGGCGCTCAGCGGGTCGAGCTCCTTCGCCGGCTCGTTCGTGCACCAGGGGATGGTGGGCCTCGACGGCGAGAAGATGAGCAAGAGCAAGGGCAACCTCGTGCTCGTCTCCCGGCTGCGCCGCGACGGCGTCGACCCCATGGCGATCCGGCTGGCCCTGCTCGCCCGCCACCACGCGCACGACTGGATGTGGACCCACGACCAGCTCCTCGAGGCCCAGCAGCGCCTCGAGACCTGGCGCGAGGCGCTGTCGGGCAACGGCGGTCCGGTCGCCGACCAGACGGTCGACGACATCCGCGCCGCGCTCGCCGACGACCTCGACAGCCCGAGGGCGCTCGAGGCGGTCGACCGCTGGGCGAGCCAGGCGCTGAGCCGTGGCGGCGACGACCCGGGCGCCCCGGGCGTGCTGGGCCGAGCCCTCGACGCGCTCCTCGGGATCCGGATCTAGTTCGGCGCCACGGGCGCACCGCGCCCGCCCGGCCTGCTGCTCGGAACCGAACGCAGCGTTCGGTCGCGAACTCACTGTTAGACCAGTGCTTTCGAGACCGAACGCTGCGTTCGGTGGTGGGCGGCCGGGGGTGGGATGGTCGGCGGTCCGGGAAGGCTTGAGGGCCGGTCAGCGACCGGTCTGGTCGTCGTCGCGACCACGGAGGTAGCGCTCGAACTCGCGAGCGATCGCGTCACCGCTGGCCTCGGGAAGCTCCGCGGTGTCCTGGGCCTCCTCCAGCGACTGGACGTACTCGGCGACCTCTTCGTCGGACTGCGCCAGCTCGTCGACGCCCCGCTCCCAGGCGCGGGCGTTCTCCTCGAGCTCGCCGTGGGGCACGGTGACCCCGAGCAGCGACTCGATGCGGCGCAGCAGGCTCAGCGTGGCCTTGGGTGAGGGGGCTCCACCCGCATAGTGCGGCACGGCGGCCCAGGCAGAGACCGTCGGGATGCCGGAGTCGGAGGCGGCGTGGCTGAGCACCCCGACGATGCCGGTCGGGCCCTCGTAGCGCGAGGCCTCCACGTCGAAGCGGTGGATCGCGGCCTCGTCCTCGGCGGTCGCCGTCACGGGGATGGGCCGGGTGTGCGGCACGTCCGCGAGCAGGGCGCCGACGGTGACGATGGTCGTGACGCCGAACCGCTCGGCGAGGTCCAGCAGCTCGACCGAGAAGGCGCGCCACCGCATCGAGGGCTCGATGCCCTGCACGAGCACGACGTCGCGCTCGAGGCCCGTCTCGGTGGCGACGAGGATGCGCGTCGTGGGCCAGGTCAGCGAGCGGCGGCCGTCCTCGAGCGAGACACGGGGACGGTTGACCTGGAAGTCGTAGTACTCCTCGGGGTCGAGGGCCGCGACGACCTCGGCGTCCCAGACCTCGGCGAGGTGGCGGACCGCGCTCGTGGCAGCCTCACCCGCGTCGTTCCAGCCCTCGAAGGCCGCGATGAGCACCGGGTCGTTCAGCTCCGGCACGTCCTCGAACTCCAGCACCATGTCTCCTTCGCCGTGGTCGCGGTCGCGTCCGCCCCTTCAGCCTAGGACCTGCCGCGGCTGATGCGCCGGAGTCCGGCGGGCGCGTCCGGGGCGCATCCCGTGCGCGTCCCGGACCATGGCCCGGGCGCCTGCCCGGCCTCGCCGGCCGTGCGACAGGGCCGGGACGGGGTATGCCGTCGGGTGGCGCCGGGTGCCCGCAGTGCGGGCGCCGAGGCAGCCGCTCGGGCAGGTCCGTAGAATCGGGCCGGTCCCGTCACTCGGCACGAGACCCGTGCCGCCGAGAGGAGCCACGTTGTCCCAGTCGCAGCAGCGACCCGACGCCACCGAGAGCCTGACCGCCACGCTCGGTCAGCGCATCATGATCCTCGACGGCGCCATGGGCACGGCCATCCAGCGTGACCGCCCGGACGAGGCCGGCTACCGCGGTGAGCGCTTCGCGGACTGGCCGAGCGACGTCCAGGGCAACAACGACCTGTTGACCCTGACCGCGCCCGAGATCATCGCCGGCATCCACCGCGAGTACCTCGAGGCCGGCGCCGACATCATCGAGACCAACACGTTCAACGCCAACGCCATCTCGCTGTCGGACTACGGGATGGAGGAGCTCGCCTACGAGCTCAACCACGAGGCCGCCGCACTGGCGCGCCGCGAGGCGGACGCCATGACGGAGCGCACCCCCGGCCGGCCGCGCTACGTCGCCGGCGCGCTCGGGCCGACGACGCGTACGGCCTCGATCTCTCCCGACGTCAACGACCCCGGCGCGCGCAACGTCTCCTACGACGACCTGGTCGCGGCCTACCTCGAGGCGGCCCGCGGCCTCGTCGACGGCGGCAGCGACCTCATCTTCATCGAGACGATCTTCGACACCCTCAACGCCAAGGCGGCGATCTTCGCGGTCGAGACCCTCTTCGAGGAGCAGGGCCGACGCTGGCCGGTCGTCGTCTCCGGCACCATCACCGACGCCTCGGGGCGCACCCTCTCCGGTCAGGTGACCGAGGCCTTCTGGGACTCGATCCGGCACGTGTCGCCGCTCGCCGTGGGCCTCAACTGCGCCCTCGGCGCCAAGGAGATGCGGCCCTACATCGCCGAGATGGCTCGTCTCGCCGACTCCTTCGTGTCGTGCTACCCCAACGCCGGGCTGCCCAACGCCTTCGGTGAGTACGACGAGGCGCCCGACGAGACCGCCGGCATCGTCGGCGAGTTCGCCGAGGCCGGGCTCGTCAACCTCGTCGGCGGCTGCTGCGGCACCACGCCCGAGCACATCGCGGCCATCGCCAAGGCCGTGGACGGCAAGCCCACGCGGACGCCCTCGACGGTCGTGCCCGCCATGCGCCTGTCGGGCCTCGAGCCGTTCACCGTCACCGACGACAGCCTCTTCGTCAACGTCGGTGAGCGCACCAACATCACCGGTTCGGCCCGCTTCCGCACGCTGATCAAGGACGGCGACTACGACACCGCGCTGTCCGTCGCGGCCCAGCAGGTCGAGAGCGGCGCCCAGGTCATCGACGTCAACATGGACGAGGGCATGATCGACGGGGTCGCGGCCATGGACCGCTTCCTCAAGCTCGTCGCGAGCGAGCCCGACATCAGCCGTGTGCCGGTCATGGTCGACTCCTCCAAGTGGGAGGTCATCGAGGCGGGCCTCAAGTGCGTGCAGGGCAAGGCCATCGTCAACTCCATCTCCCTCAAGGAGGGTGAGGAGCCGTTCCTGCGGCAGGCGCGCCTCGTGCGCAAGTACGGCGCCGCGGCGGTCGTGATGGCCTTCGACGAGGACGGCCAGGCAGACTCGCTCGAGCGACGCAAGCAGATCTGCTCGCGCGCGTACCGGCTGCTCGTCGACGAGGTCGGCTTCCCCGCCGAGGACATCATCTTCGACCCCAACGTCTTCGCCGTGGCCACCGGCATCGAGGAGCACGCCTCCTACGGGCTGGACTTCATCGAGGCGACCCGCTGGATCAAGGAGAACCTGCCGGGCGCCAAGGTCTCCGGCGGCATCTCCAACGTCTCGTTCAGCTTCCGGGGCAACAACCCGGTGCGCGAGGCCATCCACGCCGTCTTCCTGTACCACGCGATCGCGGCCGGGCTCGACATGGGCATCGTCAACGCCGGTGCGCTCGCCGTCTACGACGAGGTCGACCCCGAGCTGCGCGAACGCATCGAGGACGTCGTGCTCAACCGACGCCCCGACGCCGCCGAACGTCTGCTCGAGATCGCCGAGGAGTACAACAAGGTCGGGCAGGCCGCCGAGGTCAGCGAGGAGGAGTGGCGCGCCCTGCCCATCGGCGAGCGCATCACGCACTCCCTCGTCAAGGGCATCGACGCGCACGTCGAGGCCGACACCGAGCTGCTGCGCGCCGAGATCGCCGAGCGCGGAGGACGCCCCATCGAGGTCATCGAGGGACCCCTCATGGACGGCATGAACGTCGTCGGTGACCTCTTCGGAGCCGGCAAGATGTTCCTTCCGCAGGTGGTCAAGAGCGCCCGCGTCATGAAGAAGGCCGTCGCCTACCTCATCCCCTTCATCGAGGAGGAGAAGGCGAAGGACCCGTCGCTGGCCACGGCCAAGGACACCAACGGCACCATCGTCATGGCCACGGTCAAGGGCGACGTCCACGACATCGGCAAGAACATCGTCGGCGTCGTGCTGCAGTGCAACAACTACGAGGTCATCGACCTCGGTGTCATGGTGCCGGCCCAGAAGATCATCGACGCCGCCCGGGAGCACCAGGCCGACATCATCGGGCTGTCGGGACTCATCACCCCGTCGCTCGACGAGATGGTCGGGTTCGCCGCCGAGATGCAGCGCCAGGGGCTGACGATCCCGCTGCTCATCGGTGGGGCGACCACGTCGCGCGCCCACACGGCCGTCAAGGTCGACCAGCGCTACGACGGCCCGGTCGTCTGGGTCAAGGACGCATCGCGCTCCGTGCCGACCGCCGCCGCCTTGCTGAGCGACGAGCTGCGACCGAAGCTGCTCGCCCAGGTCAAGGAGGACTACGACTCCCTCCGCGCCCGCCATGCCGGCAAGCAGGACCGCCCCCTGCTCACGATCGAGCAGGCCCGCGAGCGGAGCACGCCGATCGACTGGTCCGGCTACCGCCCGCCGCACCCGCACTTCCTGCTGCAGCAGGACCACGACGTCTCGTCGCTGACCCGGTCGCACCGGATCTCCCAGCACGTCAAGGTCTTCCACCAGTACTCCCTCGCCGAGCTGCGGCGCTACATCGACTGGCAGCCGTTCTTCAACGCCTGGGAGATGAAGGGCAGCTTCCCCGACATCCTCAACAACCCGGCCAGTGGTCCGGCCGCGCGCAAGCTCCACGAGGACGCCCTGGCGATGCTCGACCGCATCGTCGAGGAGAAGTGGCTGACCGCCAACGGCGTCATCGGCTTCTTCCCCGCCAACTCGGTGGGCGACGACGTCGAGGTCTACCTCGACGACGCGCGCACCGAGCGGCTGACCGTCCTGCACCACCTGCGTCAGCAGGGCGAGCACCGCGAGGGCGTGCCCAACCGGTCGCTGGCCGACTACGTCGCTCCGCGGGGGACCCAGGACTGGATCGGGGGCTTCGCCGTGACAGCCGGTCTCGGGGCGGGCGAGCGCGTCGCGGCCTTCCGGGCCGAACTCGACGACTACAACGCGATCCTCCTCGAGTCGCTGGCCGACCGCCTCGCGGAGGCGTTCGCCGAGCGCATGCACGAGCGGGTCCGCAAGGAGTTCTGGGGCTACGCGCCCGACGAGCACCTCGACAACGTGGCGCTCATCAAGGAGCAGTACGCGGGCATCCGTCCCGCTCCCGGCTACCCGGCATGTCCCGAGCACACCGAGAAGGACACCCTGTGGCGCCTGCTCGACGTCGAGGCCAACACGGGCATGACGCTCACCGAGAGCATGGCCATGTCGCCCGGGGCGTCGGTCAGCGGCTGGTACCTCTCGCACCCGCAGTCGCAGTACTTCGTCGTCGGCCGACTGGGCCGCGACCAGGTGCAGGACTATGCCGACCGCAAGGGCTGGACGCTCGCCGAGGCCGAGCGCTGGCTCTCCTCGAACCTCGCCTACGACCCGGAGGACTGACCCGGTGACCCTCTCGCACACCACCGAGCCCGACGACGTCGTGGTCCCGGCCCTTCCCGCAGCCGTGCTGTGGGACATGGACGGCACGCTCGTCGACACCGAGCCCTACTGGATCCAGGCGG
Organism: Terrabacter carboxydivorans; assembly: GCF_039532035.1. Lineage (NCBI taxonomy): Bacteria > Bacillati > Actinomycetota > Actinomycetes > Micrococcales > Intrasporangiaceae > Terrabacter > Terrabacter carboxydivorans. Next base: position 36,954 of record NZ_BAAARE010000009.1, read on the forward strand.
AGCACGAGCTCGTCGCGGAGCACGGCGGTGAGTGGAACGACGAGTTCGCCCACCAGCTCGTCGGCAACGCCCTCGAGGTGTCGGCCCAGCTGATCATCGAGAAGTCGGGGATCACCCTGACCGTGCCCGAGATCATCGACGCCCTCCTCGGACGCGTCATCGCCCAGGTCGAGCGCCGCGTGCCGTGGCGACCGGGGGCCCGGGAGCTGCTCCTCGAGCTGGGGACGCTGGGGGTGCCGTCCCTGCTCGTGACCATGTCGTGGCGCTCGCTCGCCGACATGGTCGTGGGACGCCTCCCCGAGGGTGCGTTCGAGCACCTCGTGACGGGTGACGAGGTGAGCCACGGCAAGCCCCACCCCGAGCCCTACCTCGCGGCCGCCGGCCTCATCGGCGTCGACCCCGCCGACTGCATCGCCATCGAGGACTCACCGTCCGGGGTGCGCTCCGCCACGGCCGCCGGGGTGCCGACCATCGCGATCCCGCACGTCGTGCCGGTGCCGCCGATCGACGGCGCGGTGCACATCGACACCCTCGCGGGGGTCCGCGCCGCAGACCTCACGACGATCGTGGCGGGCCTGCGGTCGTCTCGCTGAGACGGGCCAGGGTCAGCAGCTGACGGCGCATCATCACGAGGTCGCCCCAGGCGAGAGCGCCGTTGCGGCCCCTGGGCGAGTGCCGTGTCGGCGCGGGGGAGCGCGATGTCGCCGCGCAGCGTCGTGCGCGGTGTCGCGCCGGGCAGCGCCACGGTCTGGTAGATCAGGGGCAGCCGACCGAAGAGACGTATGCCGGCCGGTTCGGTGATCTCGAGGGCGAGCATCTCGTCGGGCACCCAGTCCACGAGCGTGAAGACGGTCGCGAACCGCTGGCCCACCTCGAGCGAGTCGAGGCCAGGAGTCAGGGTGCGCGGGCTCCGGCGCCCGAGGTTGTCGACGAGGTCGTAGCTGTACGGCGCCACCCGCAGCTGGCACAGCCAACGGAAGACGACGGACTGCGCGGCGCTGACCGTGACGGCGCGACTCACGACCGGGCCGTCATGCCCAACGAGGCGTGCCGGCATACGCGATCGTCCGAACTCGCCCCAGCGCCAAGGCAGCTCGGATCGCGACGTCAGCGCACAGGCAGAGTCGTCACTCACCGGCGACCCTTGCGGCGGGAGGCACCCCCGCGCGTGGCGCCCTTGCGGCCGGCCGCCAGGCCACGCCGTGGAGTGGAGTGCTGCGCGCGACCCGACGACGTCTCGCGTCGGCTCGCCCGAGCGGCGGGATCAGCCTTGGGGGACGCGTCCGACCCGCCGCCTCCGCGGGTGCTGCGCTCGGTGCGCCCGCGCACGATGCCGATGAACTCCTCGATGCGTGGGTCCCCGTCGTCGACGCGCCAGGCCAGGCCGATCCTTGACGGCGCGACACCAGTGACGGGACGGTGCAGGACGTCCTTGCGGTGGTGCAGTCGCGCGACCGACATCGGCACGACGACGATGCCGGAGCCGGTGGCCACGACCGAGACGGCCTGCTTCGTCGTCATCGGCGGCATCGCGATCGACCGCTCGAGCGCCTCGGGGGTGGCCACGGCCCGCCACTCCGGCACCGAGCCGGGGTCCTGCATGAGGACGTCGTCGGCGAGATCCTCGACGGCCACCTCGTCGACCGCCGACACGACGTGCTCCTTGGCCACGACGACCACCGGGACCTCCTCGTAGAGGGGGATCACGTGCAGGCCCTCGCGCTCGACCGGGAGCCGGAGCAGCACCATCGAGGCGGACCCGTCCCGCAGGTGGACGAGCGCGTCGGCGTCCTCGACCGGCAGGGCCTCGAGGGGTGAGTCGGGCAGGCGCTGTGCCCAGACGCGCAGCCACTTGTCGGGCGTCACCCCGGGCACGAACTCGACCCGGAAGGCGGTGTCGTCGCGGGCGAGCCCGTCGGTCTGGTCGTCCACCGCTGCGTCGTCCGTCACCGTCCGAGCGTAGAGGACGTCGCAGGGCCGGCCTCGGACGCGGCGGCGAGGCGGAGCGACGCGGCAGCGACACACCGAGCCGGCAGCGGTGCCCCTGCACGGGAGGGAGCCGCGCGCCGGGGTGGCGCGCGGGGGTCCGGGGGCGCCCTAGGCTTGCCCCATGCCGAAGCCGCAGACCATGAAGCCCCAGACGGCCGCGAAGAAGCTCGGCGTCCTGCTGGCCGAGACTCCCGCCGAGTTCCAGGAGGGCGTCGTGAGCCGCGACGAGCTCAACGCGCTGCAGGCCGAGCCGCCGGAGTGGCTGGCCACCCTGCGCCGCAACGGCCCGCACACCCGTCAGGAGACGGCACGCCGCCTCGGCATCTCGAACTCGGGCCTGACCCGCAGCGGCATCGGCGAGCACCTCACGACGGACGAGATCAAGGCCGTGCTCGACGAGATGCCCGACTGGCTCGTGGCCGAGCGCGACATCCTCGCGCAGGTCCGCGCCGAGGAGGCGCGTCTCAAGGCGCGCGACGCCGAGCGCGCCTGAGCCACGCCGCCCTCGCATCCGCCGAGGGCCACTGCAAATCGGCTGGCACGGCCCCGGCCGCGGCGACGACACTGCTCGGGTGGACGTCGAGGTCACCGGTGGGGTCGTGCGTGGCAGCAGCGAGGGCGGGCTCGCCGTCTTCCGCGGGATCCCGTATGCCGCGCCGCCCGTCCCGTTCTCGGCGCCCCGTCCCGTCCGTGCGTGGGACGGAGTGCGGGACGCCACCGCCTTCGGGCCGCCGCCGCAGTCCGGGTCGTTCGGGATGGACACCCTGGGCGAGGCTGGGGCGACGAGTGGCTGACGGTCAACGTGTGGTCGCCCGACCTGGGCGGCCGGTTGCCGGTCATGGTCTGGGTGCAGGGCGGCGCCTACGCCTTCGGCATGTCCGGTCTCCCCGAGTACGACGGCAGCACGCTGGCCCGCGCCGGCGTCGTCCTCGTGACCTTCAACTACCGCGTCGGCCTCGAGGGCTTCGGGCACGTGGAGGGGGTGCCGGCCAACCCGAGTGCGCCGCCGAGCTGGGAGTCGAACCCGCCGAGCTGCCCTCGGTGGACCCGCGGCTCCTCCCTGAAGCACGTGACGCGGTCTCCGCGCGGCTCGGGCAGCTGACCGGTCGCTGGGGGCCGACGGCCCACGCCCAGGTGCTCTTCGCCCCGGTCGTCGACGGCGACGTGCTGCCGACGACGCCGTGGCGGGGACTCACGGGTCAGGTGGAGCTCGTGGTGGGGCACACCCGTGACGAGCAGCGGCTGCTGTCCGCCCTCACCGGGGTGCTCGGGGAGGTCACGCCGTCGCAGGCGGCCCTGACCGCGGAGGTCTTCGGGCCCGACCCGCAGCGCTACCGCGACGCCTTCCCGGATCCCGAGGCGCTGTACGAGGTGGTGCGCTCGGACTGGCTCTTCCGGATGCCGTCGCTCAAGCTCGCCGAGGCGCAGCTCGCGGCCGGCGGACGCGCGCACCTCTACGAGCTGACCTGGTCGGCGCCGGGCATGGGAGGTGTCCTCGGCGCCTGCCACGGTCTCGACGTGCCTCTCGTGTTCGGCAACCTCACGGCGGGGCAGCCCGCCCTGCTGATCGGCGAGCCCGGCCCGGAGGCCGAGGACCTGTCGAGGCAGATGCGGGAGGCCTGGGTCTCGTTCGCGCGCGACGGGGACCCCGGGTGGCCGGGCTTCGAGACGGGCGCGACCCGGCTGTTCGGAGGAGATCCCGCCATCGCGCCGTATCCCGAGACGGTCTCGCGAGAGATCTGGACCCACGCCCCCGAGGTGCTCGACCTCCCCTCGGCCGCCCGGAGGGCGTGAGCTCCTCAGCGGTGCTGCGCGGTCCAGGCTCCGGCGCTCGCGGCCTCGGCGATGAGGTCGGCCACCTCGGCGTGGTGCTCGCGGACCAGCCCGGTCGTGACGCGCACGTGGCCGGACGGACCGGGTGGGTGCTCGACCGAGAAGGGCGAGCCGGGGGTGACCGCGACGCCCTGGCTGGCCAGGCGGAGCACGGCAGCGGCCTCGTCCCGGACCGGGACCCAGATGTTGAGGCCGTCGGTGCCCGGCACGTCGATGCCGTGCGCCGCGAGCTGCTCGACGACGAGCGCCCGGCGCCTCGCGTACTCCGCCCGCGCCGCGGCCGTCTGCCGCCGGCAGTCCTCGTCGCGCAGCAGGGCTGCGAGCACCCGCTGCAGCAGCCGGCTCGTCCAGCCCTGTCCGATGGCCCGGGCGTGCCGCACGGGCGCGAGGAGCGCGGCAGGGCCGCTCACCGCGGCGATGCGCAGGTCCGGGCCGTGCGACTTGCTGTAGCTGCGGATGTGGAGCACCTGGTCCGGGATCCACGTGCCGAGACTGATCGGCTCGGACGTGGCGATGGGTCCGCTCGAGTCGTCCTCGACGACGATGCAGTCGTGGCCGCGCAGCAGCCGGGCCAGCCGGCGCGCGCGCGTCGGCGACATGGACACCCCGGTCGGGTTCTGGCCGCGGGGTTGGAGCACGATCGCAGCCGGTCGCCGCGCGAGCTGGGCCTCGACGTGGTCGAGGTCGAGGCCCGTCTCGTCAAGGGGCACGCCCACGACGTCGACGCCTCGGTCCTCCAGCAGGTCGAGCAGCGGCGGGAAGCCCGGGTTCTCGACGAGCACGAGGTCACCGGGACGCAGCAGCGCCCGGGACACGAGGTCGAGCGCGTCCATGGCGCCGTCGACGACGAGGAGCTCCTCGGCGGCATACGGCCAGTCCGACTCCAGCTCGGTGCGCAGCTCCTCGAGCAGGGGGTCGTCGAGGTAGCTGCTCGGCGTCGCCGGCTCGGCCAGCCCCGACAGCACCGGCACGAGCGGGGGGAGCAGGGCGCCGTCCGGGATGCCCGTCGACAGGTCGAGGTGGACGGGTGACTCGTGGCGCAGGGCGCGGGTGTAGCGCTCCCCGCCGCGTGCCGTGGGGGCGACCGTGGTGCCACGCCGACCGTCCGAGCGGATCGTCCCTGACCTCGCGAGCAGCTGCCACGCGGCGCTGACCGTGGTCGGCGACATCATGAGCTCCTCGGCCACCCGGCGGATCGGTGGGAGCTGGTCACCCGGTTGCAGAGCCGCGTCGCGGATGGCCCGGGACACGGCCTGGGCGAGGCCCTTGGCGGTCGGGGAGTCGAGGCGCTCCTCGAGCGAGGAGATGACGGCGCGCATCTTCGTAACATAGCAATTCATGCTTTGTGTGGGGTAGTGCTGGCACGTAGCGTTGGACCCATGACGAACCCGCCTGTGCCGACCATCGACCACTGGATCTCCGGCGCCCGCGTGCCCGGCACCTCCGGCCGCACCGCCCCCGTGCACGACCCCGCGACCGGACGCCGCACCGCCGAGGTGCCCCTCGCCTCGACGGCCGAGGTGGACGCCGCCGTCAAGACGGCGTCCGCGGCCGCCCGCGACTGGCGCACGAGCTCGCTGTCGCGACGGGCAGCCGTGCTCTTCACCTTCCGGGAGCTGCTGCACACCCGCACCGACGAGCTCGCCGCGATCGTCACGGCCGAGCACGGCAAGGTGCTCTCCGACGCCGTCGGCGAGATCGCCCGGGGCCTGGAGAACGTCGAGTTCGCCACGGGCGTGCCGCAGCTGCTCAAGGGCGGCTTCTCCGAGCAGGCCGCGAGTGGCGTCGACGTCTACAGCATCCGCCAGCCGCTCGGTGTCGTCGCCGGCGTCACGCCCTTCAACTTCCCCGTCATGGTGCCGTTGTGGATGTGCGCCAACGCCATCGCGTGCGGCAACGCGTTCGTGCTCAAGCCGAGCGAGAAGGACCCGTCGGCCTCGCTCTTCCTCGCCGAGCTCTGGAAGGAGGCCGGTCTGCCGGACGGCGTCTTCACCGTCGTGCACGGCGACAAGGAGGCCGTCGACGCCCTGCTCGACCACGACGACGTCGCCGCTCTCAGCTTCGTCGGCTCGACCCCCATCGCGCGCTACATCTACGAGCGCGGCACGGCCAACGGCAAGCGCGTCCAGGCTCTCGGGGGCGCCAAGAACCACGCCCTCGTGCTGCCCGACGCCGACATCGACATGGCCGCCGACGCCATCGTCTCGGCGGCCTACGGCGCCGCCGGCGAGCGCTGCATGGCGCTCTCGGTGGCCGTGGCCGTCGGCGGGGTCGGCGACGAGCTCGTGGCTGCCATCTCCTCGCGCCTGCCCAAGCTGACGGTCGGTCCCGGCGCGGCCGAGGGCACCGACATGGGCCCGCTCATCACCCGCGAGCACCGCGACAAGGTCGCCGGCTACGTCGCCGCCGGCGCCGAGGCCGGAGCCACCGTCGTCGTCGACGGTCGTGACCAGGACGTCCCGCAGGACGGCTTCTTCCTCGGGATGACGCTGCTCGACGAAGTGACGCCCGACATGACCGTTTACCGCGACGAGATCTTCGGTCCGGTGCTCTCGGTCGTGCGCGTCGACACCTACGACGAGGGCTTGGCCCTGATCAACCGCAACCCGTACGCCAACGGCACCGCGATCTTCACCCGCGACGGTGGCGCCGCCCGCCGGTTCCAGAACGAGGTCGAGGTCGGGATGGTCGGCATCAACGTGCCGATCCCCGTGCCGGTCGCCTACTACTCCTTCGGCGGCTGGAAGGACTCGCTCTTCGGCGACACCCACATGTACGGCCCCGAGGGCATCAACTTCTTCACGCGCGGCAAGGTCGTGACGCAGCGGTGGCCCGACCCGGCCACCTCCAGCGTCGACCTCGGCTTCCCGCGCACCCGCTGAGACAGGACCGCCGACATGACCCACACGACCGACACCGACCACCGCTCCGTCGTCGCCGGCCGGCTCGACGCCATGACCGGCGACGAGGTCCGCGCGCTCGACCGCGCCCACGTCTTCCACTCCTGGTCCGCGCAGGGCCTCATCGACCCGCTGCCCATCGCCCGGGCTGAGGGCTCCCACTTCTGGGACTACGACGGCAAGCGCTACCTCGACTTCAGCAGCCAGCTCGTCAACGTCAACATCGGCTACAACCACCCCAAGGTCGTCGCCGCGATCCAGGAGCAGGCGGCCCGGCTGGCCACGATCCAGCCCGCCTTCGCCAACGACGCCCGCAGCGAGGCGGCTCGGCTCATCACCGAGGTCGCGCCGGAGGGGCTGTCAGCGGTCTTCTTCACCAACGGCGGGGCCGAGGCCAACGAGAACGCGATCCGGATGGCGCGCCTGCACACCGGACGGCACAAGGTGCTCGCCACCTACCGCAGCTACCACGGCGCCACGGCCGGCTCGATCACCCTGACCGGCGACCCGCGACGCTGGCCGTCCGAGCCGGGCATCGCCGGGGTCGTGCACTTCTGGGGGCCCTACACCTACCGCTCGGCGTTCCACTCCGAGACGGAGGAGCAGGAGCGAGACCGGGCGCTGGCGCACCTGCGCGACACGATCATGGTCGAGGGCGCCCACACGATCGCCGCGGTCATCCTCGAGACGGTCGTCGGTACGAACGGCATCCTCGTCCCGCCGGACGGCTACCTCCAGGGCGTCCGCGACCTCTGCGACGAGCACGGCATCATGCTCATCGCCGACGAGGTCATGGCCGGCTTCGGCCGGTGCGGCGAGTGGTTCGCCGTCGACCACTGGGGCGTCACCCCCGACCTCATCACCTTCGCCAAGGGGGTCAACTCCGGCTACGTGCCGCTCGGCGGCGTCGTCATCTCCGACGAGATCCGGGCGACCTTCGACCAGCGCGCCTTCCCGGGCGGGTTGACCTACTCGGGCCACCCCCTCGCGTGCGCCTCGGCCGTCGCCTCGATCAACGCCTTCCGGGAGGAGGGCATCATCGAGAACGCCCGGATGCTCGGCACCGACGTCATCGGCCCGCGCCTGCACGAGATCGCGGCGAAGCACCCCAGCGTCGGCGACGTGCGCGGCCTGGGCGTCTTCTGGGCCCTCGAGCTCGTGCGCGACCGCGAGACGCGTGAGCCGCTCGTGCCCTACAACGCAGCGGGAGACGCGGCCAAGCCGATGCTCGCCTTCGCCGCTGCGTGCAAGGAACGCGGACTGTGGCCGTTCACGCACTTCAACCGCACCCACGTGGTGCCGCCGTGCACGACGACGCCGGCGGAGGTCGAGGAAGGGCTCGCGATCCTCGACGAGGCGCTCGCGGTGGCGGACGAGTTCACCGTCTGAGAGCCCGGCAACGACACCGAGGACGTATGCCGTGTGGCCGAGCCACACGGCATACGTCCTCCGGCGTGGTGGCTGAGGCTCAGTCGTCGACCTCGACGACGCCGGTGACCGTGGGGTCGACGGCGCGCTCGGCCGCGTCGACCGGCAGCGGCGGCGGCGTGCCGCCCCAGGCCGGGCACAGGGCGCGGTGGTCGCACCAGTCGCAGAGGCGGCTCGGGCTGGGGCGCCAGTCACCGGTCGTCGCCGCACGCTCGATGGCCTGCCAGAGCGCCTTGACCTTGCGCTCGGTGCCGAGCAGGTCCTGCTCGTCGGGCTCGTAGGCCACGATCTCGCTGTTGCCGAGGTAGACGAGCTGGAGGCGCTTGGGCATGACGCCGCGCTGGCGCCACAGAACGAGCGCGTAGAACTTCATCTGGAAGAGGGCCTTGCCCTCGAAGTGCTCCGACGGGGAGCGGCCGGTCTTGTAGTCGACGACGCGCATCGCGCCGCCCGGCGCCACGTCGAGGCGGTCGACGTAGCCGCGCAGGACCAGACCGTCGATCTCGGTCTCGACGTAGAGCTCGCGCTCCGCGGGCTCGAGGCGGGTCGGGTCCTCCAGGCCGAACCACGTCTGCAGCAGGGTGGCAGCCCCGGCGAACCACTCGTCGGTGCGCCCGTCGTGCTCGGCCAGCAGGTCGAGCATCGCCGGCTCCTCGTCGGCGAGCCGCTGCCACTCCTGCGGGACGAGGTCCACGGCCGCCTCGATCGTGCGCTCGGTCGCGGGCAGGTCGAAGAGCCGCTCCAGCACGGCGTGCACGAGCGTGCCGCGCGCCGTGGCCTGCGTCGGCGGCGACGGGAGCTTGTCGATGACCCGGAAGCGGTAGAGCAGTGGGCACGTCATGAAGTCCGAGGCCCGGCTCGGGGACAGCGCTGCAACCATGGGGCCGACTGTATGCCGCAGGGGCGACACCGCCCGACCGCCACCCACAGGTCACGCAGGGGACCGACACAGGAATGCGCCCCGTGCAGGGCATAGGCTCGGGCCCATGAGCACTCCCGTCCGCCCCTCCGCGGCCCACGGGTGGCGCATCGGCAGCCTGGCCGGGACCCCGGTCTACCTCGGCCGCTCCTGGCCCGTCATCGCCGTGCTCATCGTCGTCGTCTTCGGCCCCAACCTCGCCAGGGCCGACCGTGGCCCCTCCTACGGATACCTCCTCGCGGCCGGCTACGCCGTGCTCCTTCTCGTGTCGGTGCTCGTGCACGAGTCCGCGCACGCCCTCGCCGCGCGGTGGCGCGGGCACCCGGTCAGCCGCATCGTGGCCGACGTGTGGGGCGGGCACACGGTCTACGACGCGACCCGCAGCTCACCGACGACGACCGCGATCGTGGCCGTCGTCGGGCCGCTGTCCAACCTCGCGCTCGCCGCCGTCGTCTGGGGCATCCGTGCGCTGACGACCAACGAGACGGCCGTGACGCTGCTCGGCATCGTCGCCGTGGCCAACCTCCTCGTCGGGCTGTTCAACCTGCTGCCCGGACTGCCGCTCGACGGTGGCCAGATCGTCAGCGCGCTCGTGTGGCGCGCCACGGGCAGCAAGGGCCGCGGGCTCGTCGCGGCCGGGTGGCTCGGCCGTGTCGTCGCGGTCCTGACGGTCGCCTGGTTCGCGCTGCGACCGCTCGCCGAGGAACGTTCTCCCCAGATCTTCGACCTCGTCTGGCCCGTGGCGATCGCCTTCTTCCTGTGGCAGGGCGCGACCGGCGCGGTGCGTGCGGGGCACATCCACGAGGCGACCGCCGGACGGGCCGCTGACGTGCTCGAGCCCCTCTCGCTCGTCGCGGGCACCGCGAGCGTGGCGGAGGTCGAGTCCGCGGTCGCTGCGGGCGCCTGGGTCGCGGCGGCAGACCCGACCGGCTGGCCCCTGGGCGTCGTCGATGCCGGCTCGGCAGCGGCGGTGCCGGCCGACAGCCGCGCCCGCACGGCCATCGCGTCGGTCACCGTCGCGCAGCCGGCGAGCTGGGTCGTCGCCCTGCCCGACGACGCGGTACTGACCGACCTGATCCGCGTCATGACCGAGCGCGAGCTGTCGCTCGCCGTCGTCGTCGACGAGGCGACCCGCGACATCCGCGGTCTGGCGAGCGCGGAGCGCATCAACGCGGTCGTCGGGGCCGAGCTGTCCCGCCGCGCACGTCGCTGAGGCACCGGGCGGCTCGCTGCCTTGACGGGTCGTCGGACGCGTATGCCGGGTGGCGCGGACTCCTGGCCGGCCGTGCCGCACAGCCCTCGCCGTCCACACCCCCTCGCGGGAGTCCGGAGCCGTCCACAGGCGCCCGCGCAGCGCGCTGACACTCGTGCGCCGTCCGACACCGTTGGGCGTGAGGGTCCGACAGACGGACCGGAGGGAGAGACTCATGGCCACGAGCCGGACGACCACGAGGACCAGTTCCGAAGGCGCGGGCGTCGACGACGCTGCCCCGGGGCGCAACGAGGTGGGGCTGCGCGGGCGCCTGGCCGCCGAGGCCGAGGAGCGGGAGCTGCCGAGCGGTGACCTCATCGCCGTCCTGCGCCTCGTCGTCCCGCGCGAGCCCCCGAGCGGCCGGCGCCGGGCGGCGCCCGACGGACCGAAACGGGCGAGTGTCGACACCATCGACGTCGTCTGCTGGACGGCAGGGGCACGCCGCTCCGCCAAGCGCCTGCGCGCCGGTGACCTGGTCGAGGTCGAGGGCGCGCTGCGCCGACGGTTCTACGGTGGCCCCGCGGGTCGTCAGAGCCGCTACGAGGTCGAGGCGACGGCCCTGACGAGGGTGTCAAGGGGAGCCTCCTCCGGCACCTAGACTGTGCTCCCATGACCGACGTCGAGCAGCCCGCCGCCGAGCCGTCCCGCGTCCCGGGAGCGCACGACCGACGTGGCGCCTTCGAGGTGGGCGAGCGCATCCAGCTGACCGACCCGAAGGGTCGCCTGCACACGATCACGCTCGAGCCGGGGCGCGAGTTCCACACGCACCGTGGGTTCCTCAGGCACGACGACCTCATCGGGGCGCCCGACGGTTCCGTCGTGACCAACACCGCGGGGGTCGAGTACCTCGCCCTGCGACCCCTGCTCAGCGACTACGTCATGTCGATGCCGCGCGGCGCCGCGGTCGTCTACCCCAAGGACTCCGGCCAGATCGTCCAGATGGCCGACATCTTCCCCGGGGCCACCGTCGTCGAGGCGGGCGTCGGCAGCGGCGCGCTGTCCATGTCGCTGCTGCGCGCCATCGGCGAGCACGGCCGGCTGCTGTCGTTCGAGCGCCGCGAGGACTTCGCCGACATCGCGCGTGGCAACGGCCGCGCCTTCTTCGGTGGCGACCACCCGGCGTGGACCGTGACGGTCGGTGACCTCGTCGAGTCGCTGCCCAACGTCGCCGAGGCCGGTACGGTCGACCGCGTCGTCCTCGACATGCTCGCTCCCTGGGAGTGCCTCGACGCCGTCTCCGACGCGCTCGTCCCGGGCGGCGTGCTCATCTGCTACGTCGCCACGACGACGCAGCTGAGCCGGGTCGCCGAGGGGATCCGCGCCCACGGCGGTTTCACCGAGCCCTCGGCGTGGGAGTCGCTCGTGCGCGGTTGGCACCTCGAGGGGCTCGCCGTGCGACCGCAGCACCGCATGCACGGCCACACGGGCTTCCTCATCACGACGCGTCGCCTCGCCCCGGGCGTGGTCCCACCGGAGCGCAAGCGTCGCCCGGCCAAGGGTGCCTACGGCGACACGTCCGACGCCGTCGCGGCCGGCGACGGCGAGTCGCAGACCTCCGGTGTCGTCGGCGGCGCGGGCACCGGGCCGGCCGCAGTGATCGTCCCGGGGTCGACCGCCTCGACCGACATCCCGGCGGACGCGTGGACGCCCGAGGCCCTCGGCGAACGGGTCAAGAGCGACAAGACGATCCGACGCGTCCGCCGATCACTGGCTGAAACGTCCGACGACATCGGCTGACCCGGGGTTAGGGTCGAATCGTCACTATGTGCGAGTGACGGATTGAGGAGGCCGAGATGTCTGATGACGTCCGCAACCCAGACCCTGACGGTGCCGCCGGCGGTGGCGTCCCGGGTGGAGCGCCAGCCGCGGGGGAGCGAGAGCTCTCAGCCCTGCGTGCCGAGGTCGAGGCCCTGCGCGAGGTGGCTCGGCACTCGCCGCAGCGCACGCGCGAGCTCGAGGCACGGCTGGCCCACGTCCAGACGAGCCTGTCGACGCTCTCGTCGCAGAACGAGCGCCTCGTGCGCACGCTCAAGGACGCCCGCGAGCAGATCGTCACCCTGAAGAAGGAGGTCGACCGGCTGGCCCAGCCGCCCAGCACGTACGGCCTCGTGATCGACCCGCCCGACGACGGCGCGGTCGACATCATCACCGGTGGCCGCAAGATGCGTGTGGCGATCAGCCCCTCCGTCGACCAGCAGGAGCTCGGCCTCGGCCGGGAGGTCATGCTCAACGAGGCGCTCAACGTCGTCTCGGTGCACGGCTACGAGCGCGTCGGTGAGGTCGTCACCGTCAAGGAGCGCATCGACGAGGAGCGTGTCGTCGTCGTCACCCACGGTGACGAGGAGCGTGTGTGCCGCATCGCGACGCCCCTGCTCGCCGAGCGCATCCGGGTCGGTGACTCGCTCACCCTGGACCCGAGGTCCAACTTCGTGCACGAGGTCATCCCCAAGCTCGAGGTTGAGGAGCTCGTCCTCGAGGAGGTCCCGGACGTCGACTACGAGGACATCGGTGGTCTCTCGGGCCAGATCGAGCAGATCCGCGACGCCGTCGAGCTGCCGTTCCTGCACCCGGAGCTCTACAAGGAGCACGCCCTCAAGCCGCCCAAGGGCGTGCTGCTCTACGGACCGCCCGGATGTGGCAAGACGCTCATCGCCAAGGCCGTCGCGGCCTCGCTCGCGCGTCAGGTGTCGGCGCGCACCGGCCAGCCGCTCGAGAAGAGCTACTTCCTCAACATCAAGGGCCCGGAGCTGCTCAACAAGTACGTCGGCGAGACCGAGCGGCACATCCGGCTCATCTTCCAGCGCGCCCGCGAGAAGGCTTCGGACGGCACCCCGGTCGTCGTCTTCTTCGACGAGATGGACTCGCTGTTCCGCACCCGCGGATCGGGCGTCAGCAGCGACGTCGAGACGACCATCGTGCCGCAGCTGCTCGCCGAGATCGACGGCGTGGAGCGTCTCGACAACGTCATCGTCATCGGCGCCTCGAACCGTGAGGACATGATCGACCCGGCCATCCTGCGTCCTGGCCGCCTCGACGCCAAGATCAAGATCGAGCGGCCCGATGCCGAGAGCGCGCGCGACATCTTCAGCAAGTACCTCGTCGACACCCTGCCGCTCCACGAGCACGACCTGGCCGTCAACGGGGGCGACCGGGACGCGACGGTGGCCGCCATGATCACCGCAGCGGTCGAGCGGATGTACTCCGAGATGGAGGAGAACCGCTTCCTCGAGGTCACCTACCAGGGTGGCGACAAGGAGATCCTGTACTTCAAGGACTTCAACTCGGGCGCCATGATCCAGAACATCGTTGACCGCGCGAAGAAGTTGGCGATCAAGGACTTCCTCACGACGGGGCAGAAGGGCATCCGCGTCGAGCACCTCCTCGCGAGCTGCATCGACGAGTTCAAGGAGAACGAGGACCTGCCCAACACGACCAACCCCGACGACTGGGCGCGGATCAGTGGCAAGAAGGGCGAGCGCATCGTCTACATCCGCACGCTGCTCAAGGGCAAGGACGGCACCGAGCCGGGCCGTTCCATCGCGACGGCCAACACCGGCCAGTACCTCTGAGGGAGTCCGTATGCCGTGTGGCCCGGGTCGCCGGGCCGCACGGCATACGTCTGCCCTCCCGAGGTGGCGCAGGGCCGTTCGTGGCCTCTAGACGGTGCCGAGGGGCCACTCGTGGCCTTTCGACGGTGCCGAGGGGGCCGGACGTGGCCTTTCGAGGGTGGGAGGCTGGGAGCAGGTCGGCTAGGTGCCGTGGGGCGCGCGGGCGCGGCGGACGGCATACGCCCCGAGGGCACGCCAGCCGAGCAGGAAGAGCGCCAGCACCACCGACGCCACCACGACGAAGCTGAGGGCCGTGCCCGAGCCGACCGCGTGGCGCAGCAGCATGCCGACGAGGACGGTCGAGAACCACACCGTGACGCCGGGCGCGACCTCGACGGGCCAGACCCGCCGGACGGCTCGCACGACGAGCCACCCGGCACCCGTCCCGACGAGGAAGGGCCAGGCGGTGAGCACGGCACCGACCACGGGCCCGGACTCGTCATGGCTCGCCCGACCGATGCCGGCGAAGAGGAGCACGAGCAAAACGTCGACGGCGAGCGCGACCGGGGGGCGGCGCCACCAGGGGGCTCGGCTCATGAGGGCGCGTCGAACGGGAGCCTGGCCTGCGGCGGCGCGTGCGTCGGGTCGACGCCCTCGAAGAGCGAGCTGACCGACCGGCCGTGGTGGATTCGGCTGATCGCCTCGGCGAACAGGGCCGACACCGACCGCACCTTGAGCTCCGGCCAGCCCTGGGGAGCCGGGACGGTGTCGGTCGTGACGACCTCGGTGACGAACGGGTGGTCCCGCAGTCTCTCGACCGCCTTGCCGGCGAAGAGTCCGTGGGTGCAGACGATCGCGGCCTCGGTCGCCCCGGCGTCCTTGAGGCGGTCCATCAGCTCGAGCATCGAGCCGCCGGTCGCGATCTCGTCGTCGAGGATGATGGCCCGCCGGCCCGACACGTCACCGACGATCGAGTCGATGACGACCCGGTCGTCGGCCACCCGCTGCTTGGAGCCGGCTGCCACGGGCAGGCCGAGCAGACGTGCGAACTGGGTCGCGACCTTGGCGTTGCCGAGGTCAGGGCTGACGACGATCGAGTTGCTCAGGTCGTTGTCGCGGAAGTGGTCGGCGAGGACCCCGATGGCCGTCAGGTGGTCGACGGGCGTGGAGAAGAACCCGTGGACCTGCGGTGCGTGCAGGGCCATCGTCAGGACCCGGTGGCACCCGGCCGTCGAGATCATGTCGGCCACGAGGCGCCCACCGAGGGAGATGCGCGAGGCGTCCTTCTTGTCCGACCGGGCATAGGCGTAGTGCGGCATGACGGCGGTGATCTGCGCCGCGGACGCCCCGCGGGCCGCGTCGATCATGAGGAGCAGCTCCATGAGGTGCTCCTGCGTCGGCGGGACGAGCGGCTGCACGATGTAGACATCCCGCTGGCGGCAGTTCGCGAGCAGCTGGGCCTGGAGGCAGTCGTTGCTGAACCGCTTGATGTCGACGGGGGAGCGGGTCACCCCGAGGTGGGAGCAGATCCGGTCGGCCAGGGCGGGGTGCGCCGAGCCGCTGAACACGACGACGTCGTTCACTTCGAGACCATCCCTCACGAGACTCGCGTGCGTTCGCAGACTATCCGACCGTTCCGTGTCGTGCCTGTCGCGCGTGGCGTGCGACCCAGTCGACGAGCTCGGCGCGGGCGGCGCCACCCACCCGCGTCGCCCCGGGGAAGCTCATGAAGCCGTGCGGGACACGGGGGTAGTTCGTGTGCTGCACGACGACGCCGGCCGCGCGCAAGGCCTCCGCGTAGGCCGCGCCCTCGTCGCGGAGCGGGTCGAGGTCCGCGGTCTGCACGAGCGTGGGAGGAAGACCGTCCAGCTCCGGGGCGTGCAGCGGGGAGACCAGCGGGTGGACCGGGTCCAGCGCGTCGTCCCCGTCGCCGAGGTAGTGCGCGAGGAACATGTCCATGTCGCCGCGGGTGAGGATCGGGGCCTGGGCGTGCTGGGCGACGGACGGCGAGCTCATCGTGGCGTCGACGGCGGGGTAGACCAGCGCCTCGTAGGCGACCTCCGCTCCACCCTCGGTGCGCAGCACCTGCGCGGCCACCGCCGCCAGGTTGCCGCCGGCCGAATCGCCGGCGAGTCCCAGGCCGGTGTGGCGGATGTCGGCACCTGCCCCCTCCGACGCGGCCCAGCGGGCGGCGTCGACGCAGTCGTGGGCGGCCTGGGGCGCACGGTGCTCCGGCGCGAGGCGGTAGTCGACGTTGAGCACGGCGACCCGTGCCTTGTGGGCGATCCAGGCGCAGATGGGGTCGTAGCCCCGCGTGTTGCCGAGCACCCAGCCGCCGCCGTGGAACCACAGCACGGCCGGCAGGACCTCGCCACGCGAGCCACGGGGCCGGTAGGTGCGCACGGCGACCTCGTGCCCGTCACGCGCCCGGAAGCTCGTGGCGCCGATGTCGACGCCTCGGGGGACCGGTCCGGTCACCCAGGTGAAAGGGACCCGCGCAGGAGCGAACCACGCTCTGCTGCGGGCGATCTCGTCGACGGTCTGCATGCGGTCGGCGCTGCGCGACCGGCTCAGGGCGCGAGCGAGAAGCTTGGTGCGCAGGGGCATGTCCCAGGAGTCGCTGACCGTCACCGCGTCAGTCTCGCACCCACCACCGGGGTGTCGCGCGGCGGGCGGCGGGCCCGAGGTGGAGCGGCCGACGCGCCCCCGCCCCGGTGGCGCTGCGGCGAATCGGGCGCCGCCTCAGGCAGGATTGACCCATGCCCGACGACTCGGAGAGGACGCAGCCCCCCCCGCACGGGGGTGGCGCCGGTCGTGCTGAGCCGTCGGACGACACCACGGGGGAGACCATGCACCAGACAGCGGAGGAGTCCGCGGCCCGTTCCGGGACGACCGACGGGGCCGGAGGCGACCCGGACGCGCGCGGACGGGACACCGACCAGGACACCGGCCAGAACACCGGTCAGGGCGACGGCAAGGGCGACGGCAAGGGCGACGGCAAGGACCTCGACGACCGGGAGCCTGCCGAGGACACCGACGAGCAGGAGCCCGGGTCGGCTCCCGTCCTGAAGGCGCCGCCCGGCGTGGAGGTCGTCGAGCCCCCGATCCCCGAGCGGGTGCGCCGCCCCGCCGACGGCGTGCGCCTCGCCGCCGCGGTGGTGCTCCTCGTCCTCGGGCTGCTCGTCGCCGACCTCGCCTCGGGCACCCGCGGCGCGGTCGAGCAGGACCTCACCGACGCCACGAGCGGGCTGCCCCGGCTGCTCCTGACGCTCCTGGGCTGGATGAGCGGCATCGGGGTGCTGCTCCTGCCCATCGGGGTCGGGGCGGACCTGCTGGTCCGCCGGCGACCGATGCAGCTGATCCAGGCGCTCGGTGCGGCTGTCGTGGCGGGCGTCCTCGTCATCGTCCTCGCGATCCTCGTCCAGTCCGGCAACGGCGGGTTCGTCACCGGCGTCCTGACGCGGCCGACGACGACGGGCCACACCGGACCGCTCGACATCGTCATCGTCTCGATGCTGGCGCTGCTCACGGTCGCCGACATCTCCGGCCGCAAGTGGGTCTCGCCCATCGCGACCACGGTCGTCATCGCGACCCTCGTCACCACCCTGCTCTCCGGCGCCATGACCCTGGCCGCCCTCGCGTGCTCGCTGCTCATCGGCTGGATGGTCGGCCTGGCCGTGCGCCTGGTCTTCGGGGTGACCTCGACCCGTCCGCCCGGCACGGAGGTGGCCGCGGTGCTCGTCGCCGGAGGCCTGCCGCTGACCCGGCTCGAGCTCATCGACGCCAACGACGCCGGCGACCGGCGCTACCTCGGTCAGACGACCCAGGGCTCGCTGGACGTCCACGTCATCGACCGCGACACCTTCGGGCTCGCGTCTGGCCGCCGACTGCTCCGGGTGCTGCGCCTGCGCAGCGGCTTCACCCGGCCCCCGGCCCTGACCCTGCGCTCCGAGGTCGAGCACCGCACCCTCATGGGCCTCGCCCTGCACGACGCCGGCATCCGCGCGCCGAAGCCGGTGGCCGTCTCGGAGGTGGGGCCCTTCTCGGCCGTCATCGCCTACGACGAGCCGCACGGCACTGCGCTCAGCGACGTGGACGGCGAGCTCGACGACGCCCGCCTCGCCGCGATCTGGCGCCTCGCCGGCACCCTGCACCGCCGCCGCCTCGTCCACCGCCAGCTCGGCCCGTCGACGATTCTCCTCGACGACCGTGGCGGGGTGGCCCTCTCGCGCCTCGGCAGCGGTGACGTCGCCGCCGACGACATCAGCCTGCGCATCGACCTGGCCCAGCTGCTCACCACGGTCGCGCTCACCGTCGGGCCCGAGCGCACCGTGGCCTCGGCCGTCGCCGTCCTCGGCGAGGACGCCGTGCTCCGGGCGGTGCCGGTGCTCCAGCCGGTCGCGCTGAGCCCTGACGCGCGCGTCGCGCTCAAGTCCCACAAGTCGGTCATGGGCGAGCTGCGCGAGCGTCTCGTGGCGCTCCGGCCCAGGGCCGAGGCCGTCGAGCCCGTGCAGCTGCGTCGCATCTCGCCCCGTGGCGTCGTGACCCTCCTCGGCGGCGGCATCGCCGGCTACCTGCTGCTCACCCAGCTCGCGCAGGTCGACATCGGCCAGGTCGTCAGCACCGCCGACTGGCGCTGGGCCGCGCTGCTCGTCCTCTTCGCGGCTGCGACGTTCGCCGGCGCCTCCATCGCCCTGGGCGGCGCCGTGCAGATCCACCTGCGCTTCGTCCGCACGTACATGACCCAGCTCGCGGTCGCCTTCAGCGGCCTCGTGGCGCCGGCCGCGGTCGGCAACATCGCGCTCAACACGCGCTACCTGCAGACGTCCGGCCTGTCCCCGACGATCGCCGGAGCCAGCGTCGGCGTGGCGCAGGTGGCGCAGTTCTGCTCGTACTTCGTGCTGCTCGTCATCTCCGGCGTCCTCGCCGGCACGGGGCCCGCGGTGTCGTTCAGCCCCTCGCCGGTCCTCGTCGCCGGAATCCTCGTCGTCGTCATCCTCGCGCTCGGCCTGCTGGCCCTGCCCAAGGTCCGGGCGCTGCTCACCGACCGGGTGCTGCCACAGGTGCGCTCGGCGTTGCCGCAGGTGCTCGCGGTGCTGCAGCACCCCGCCAAGCTGACGCAGCTGCTCGGCGGCGCGCTCCTCCTCGACATGTCG
Source organism: Terrabacter carboxydivorans (assembly GCF_039532035.1). NCBI lineage: Bacteria > Bacillati > Actinomycetota > Actinomycetes > Micrococcales > Intrasporangiaceae > Terrabacter > Terrabacter carboxydivorans. Next base: position 55,979 of record NZ_BAAARE010000009.1, read on the forward strand.
TTCGTGGCGGCCCTCGTGTGCGCCACCCGGGCCTTCGGAGCCCAAGCGCCCGTCGCGGCCATCGCCGTCGTCTACTTCGCCGGGGCGATCGTCGGGTCGGCGGTCCCGACCCCGGGTGGTCTCGGCGGCATCGAGGCGGCCATGTCGTTCGGCCTGATCTCGATCGGCGTCGACAGCGGCACCGCCGTCTCCTCCGTCCTGCTCTACCGCCTCGCCACCTACTGGCTGCCGATCCCGTTCGGCTGGTTCTCGCTCAACCGGCTGCAGAAGGTCGGGGCGATCTAGCGCCGGCCACACGGCATACGACCCCTCCGGTCGACGGACCGCGCGCGGCACCGACGGCCCCGGCGGTTATCGTCGGGCCATGACGGTGCGGCGGATCATGGGACTCGAGACCGAGTACGGCATCTCGGTGCCCGGAGACCCGATGGCCAACCCGATGTTCCTCTCGGGGCAGGTCGTCAGCGTGTATGCCGCCGCCCAGGGGATCCGCTCCAACCAGTCGAGCTGGGACTACGCCTTCGAGGACCCGCTGCGCGACGCCCGCGGCTGGCAGCTCGACCGGCAGACCGCCGACCCCAGCCAGCTCACCGACGTCGAGGACCCGACGCTCGCCAACGTCGTGCTCACCAACGGCGCCCGCTACTACGTCGACCACGCCCACCCGGAGTACAGCTCGCCCGAGGTGACCCTGCCGCGCGACGCCGTGACGTGGGACCGGGCCGGCGACGCCATCGCGCTCGAGTCGGTGCGCCTGCTCGCCGCGCGCCCCGGGCAGCCGCCGGTCAACCTCTACAAGAACAACGCCGACGGCAAGGGCCAGTCCTACGGCACGCACGAGAACTACCTCATGCCGAGGCGCACCGCCTTCCCCGACATCGTGCGCCACCTCATCCCGTTCTTCGTGACGCGCCAGGTGGTCTGCGGCGCCGGACGCGTCGGCCTCGGGGTGGACAGCAGGGGAGCGGGCTACCAGATCTCCCAGCGCGCCGACTTCTTCGAGACCGAGGTCGGCCTCGAGACGACCCTGAAGCGGCCCATCATCAACACCCGCGACGAACCTCACGCCGTCGCCGACCGCTACCGACGCCTGCACGTCATCATCGGCGACGCCAACCACCTCGACGTCGCCACGCTGCTCAAGACCGGGACCACCTCGCTGGTGCTCGGCATGATCGAGGACGGCCACCTCACGCAGGACTGGTCGGTGCGGCGTCCGGTGGCGGCGCTGCAGACGGTCTCGCACGACCCGTCGCTCACCGCGACGGTCGAGCTCGTCGACGGCCGCACCGTGACCGCGCTCGACCTCCAGTGGATGTACCTCGAGGCGGCGCGCTCCTGGCTGGACGCGCGCGGCGACGACCCCGAGCCGGCGGCCACCGCCGAGGTCATGACCCTGTGGGAGGAGGTCCTCTCCGGGCTCGGCCGCGACGTCATGTCGTGCGCCTCGATGCTCGACTGGGTCGCCAAGCTCAAGCTGCTCGAGGGCTACCGCGCCCGCGACGGGCTGTCGTGGGACGACCACCGCCTCGCCGCCATCGACATCCAGTGGGCCGACGTGCGCCCCGAGAAGGGCCTCGTGCACCGGCTGCGCGACCGCGGCATGCTTCGAGACCTCGTGACGCCAGAGGCGGTCAAGGGCGCGCAGACCACGCCCCCCGAGGACACTCGCGCCTGGTTCCGCGGCGAATGCGTACGTCGCTTCACCGCGCAGGTGTTCTCGGCGAGCTGGGACTCCGTCGTCTTCGACGTCCCGGGCCGCGCGAGCCTGCAACGGGTGCCGCTCCTCGAGCCGGAGCGCGGCACCCGCGCCCAGGTCGGCGCGCTGCTCGAGCAGAGCGCCGACGTGGGGGAGCTGCTCCGCGGCCTGGCAACCCCGGAGTAGTCGGCCCTAGGCGCGCACGAGCACCCCCGCGTCGAGCAGGGTCTCGACCGCCGCTGCGACGAGCTCACGCGCCGACGGGTGGGGGCCGTGCTCGGCCACCGCCGCGGCGACGAGGGCCGCGAGGTCCGTCGGCGCGCGAGCCGCGTCCCACAGCGTCAGCCCCAGCGGGCTCAACGTCACCGGGTCGGTCCCCACGAGCAGCACCGCGCCGTCCCGGGTGCGTATGCCGTCCGCGACCTGAGCGCGCACCAGACCCCCCTCGCGGTGGCTCCCGAGGCCACCGGACGGCATACGTGCTGCGTCGCAGGACCAGAGGTCGAGGGCAGGGGGAGGGGAGGCCGAGGGTGCGTCGAGCAACGCGTGGAGGAGCGGCTCGAGGTCCCTCGCCTCGGCGTAGTGCGCCCGGTGCACTCCTGCGCCGCAGGTCGCCAGCGCGGCCAGCCGGTGCAGGGGGCGTGGCAGGCGGGTCAGGGCGCTCGTGTGACCGACGAGGGCCGTGGCGGCCTTGAGCGGGTCGAGGCGCTCGAGCCATGGCCGACCGACGAGCGCCGGGTCCCGGTCGAGCAGCAGCACGCCCGTCAGGCGCAGCTCATCCGAGCACCGTTGCAGCCCCAGCGCGTCAGGCCCGACGTGGACCTTCTCGTCGGGGTCCTCGGGGTTCTCCCGGGGGAGAGGGCCGTCCTTGGGGACACGGACCGACAGGGGCTTCGGGAACGGCGGGACCGTGCCGTCCTCGAGCACGGCCACCGTCTCGTCGGTGACGTAGCCGAAGCCTGCGGCGGCCAGCGCCGCGGCCGCTGTCGTCTTGCCCGTGCCCGACGAGGCGACGAGGGCCACGACCTCACCGCCGGGGCGGCTGAGACCCGCGGCGTGCAGCAGCACGGCGCGGCCGGCCAGCAGGTCGATGCCGAGATCCGTGAGGTCGTGCGTCAGGCGGTGCGCGAGGGCTCGGGTCAACGGCAGGTCGGACTCCGTGGACCGGATGGTCGGGACGGTGCCCGCGGCGTCCACGGGCGGTGGGACGACGCACCGGGACCAGGTCTGGCGCACCTGCTCGCGCGCAGCGGGGCCGGCGAAGCGGACCGCGACGAGCTCACCGAGGACGCGGAGGAACAGCAGGCCGTCGTCGTCCCGGACGACGCCCTGCCGCGTCGAGCGCCTCAATCGAGGCCGGCCACGCGCGACTCCGACTGCACCACCGAAGCGGCGGCGCCGGACTGGACCCCGCACGACCGGAAGTCGACCGGGTCGGAGCTGTTGCCGGCCCCGACGCGGACCGTGCGCCAGACCGAACCGGACACCGTGAAGCTCGAGATCGTCGTCCAGCCGGGGTCGTTCTGCGACGGGACGTTTCCCGAGGTGCTGGCGTTGCGCTGCAGCGTCACCGTCATCGAGACGCCGGTCGCGTTCCCGGGGACGCCGCTGATGCTCGTGGAGAAGGGGCGGCTCTGCGACGTCCGGTACGTCAGCGGGAAGCGCTGGCAGCCACCGGACTCGCCGACGGGGCTCAGCTTGAAGCCGGGACGGTAGCCCGCACCCGAGCCGTTCTGGTCGTTGTGCCGACCAGCGACCTCGATCTGGAAGTTGCTGAGGGTGTCGACCTCGCGGAAGCGGTACCAGGCCGAGTCGACGGTGCAGTTGCAGATCTCGACGTAGACGGGCAGCCAGGCGCGCCCGTAGCCCGAGCGGATGCGGGGCACGCCGAGGTCAGGACTCTGCGAGTTGGCCTGGCACACGGCGTCGACGTCGGTGAAGACGTTGGGACCCATCTGGATCGAGCCGGTCACCGTGCACCGGCTGATGCCGGCGTGGGCCGCCGGTGCGCCCATCGCCAGGACCGGCACGGCCCAGGCCGCCCCCCTGACCACGGCGCGTCGTGACTGGCCGCGAGAAGGCGCGGTCGCCTGCTGCTGAGCAGCGTTCATGGTTACTCCCCCGAGTAGATGCAGTTGTGTGTTGACGCCGTCGTCGACGGCGTCGGGCGTCAACGTAACAGCGACACACCCGGCTGGGAACGCTTGGCGCGCAAGGTGTCCGGGTTGTCCTGCTGTGTCCCGGCGTGGCGCTGGGAGCGCGCCGCGAGAGCGTCGGCGGAGGCTCGGCGACGACTCGGCGGCGGGTCACGAGCATCAGCGGTCCCGCGGCGTGCATGCGGCCGGTCCGGGGTGCTCGGAATGGGAGGGCCGCACGGGTTAGGGTCGGGGCACGAGGTCCAAACGTCTGGGAGGTAGCCATGCCGGGTCAGGAGCACGCCAAGCCGCAGCGTCGTGACGAGGAGCCGCCGGAGACACCCGAAGCGCCCCCGACCGCGCCCGCCGGCGCTGCCGTCAAGGAGGGGCTGTCCGACGACATCGACAGCGTCCTCGACGAGATCGACGGTGTCCTCGAGTCCAACGCGGAGGAGTTCGTCCGGGGCTTCGTGCAGAAGGGCGGCCAGTGACCCAGTCCTTTCCGGGACGGTCGCGGCGGCTCGACGACGCCTTCCTCAGCGCGGGGTCGTCGTCCTTCACCGAGTTCGTCACCGCCTACCGCCCGGAGCTGCTGCCCACGGGACGCCGCCTGCCCTCCGGGGCGAGCATCGAGGCACCGCACGGCACGACCATCGTCTCGCTGCTCTTCGACGGCGGCGTCGTCATGGCGGGTGACCGTCGCGCCACGATGGGCAACGTCATCGCGAACCGCGACATGGAGAAGGTCTTCGCGGCGGACGACTACAGCGTCGTCGGCATCGCCGGCACAGCCGGGATCGCCATCGAGCTCGTCCGGCTCTACCAGGTCGAGCTCGAGCACTACGAGAAGATCGAGGGCGCCATCATGTCGCTCGAGGGCAAGGCCAACCGCCTCGCCTCGATGATCCGCGGCAACCTCGCGCTCGCGATGCAGGGCCTGACGGTCGTGCCGACGTATGCCGGCTTCGACCTCGACTCCGCGACGGGGCGCATCTACTCCTACGACGTCACGGGCGGCTGCTACGTCGAGGGTGGCCACCACTCGACCGGTTCCGGGTCCGTCTTCGCCCGAGGATCCCTGAAGAAGCTGTGGCGTCCCGGTCTCGAGGAGCAGCAGGCCGTGTCCGTCGCGATCGAGGCCCTCTACGACGCGGCCGACGACGACTCGGCAACCGGAGGCCCGGACCTCGGCAGGCAGATCTGGCCGACCGTGGCGGTCGTGGACCACTCCGGCGCCCGGTTCGTCGCGCAGGACGTGCTGGGGCAGCACGTCGAGCGCGTCGTCGCCTCCCGTCGCGACAACCCGGGAGGTGCCCGATGAGCATGCCCTTCTACGTCCCGCCCGAGCAGGTCATGAAGGACCGGGCCGACTTCGCGCGCAAGGGAATCGCGCGCGGACGCTCGGTCGTCGTGGTGGGCTACGACCGCGGCATCGCCTTCGTCGCGGAGAACCCGTCGCGGGCCCTGCACAAGGTGTCGGAGATCTACGACCGCATCGCCTTCGCCGCCGTCGGCCGCTACAACGAGTTCGAGAGCCTCCGGGTCGCGGGCATCCGCTACGCCGACCTGCGCGGCTACTCCTACGACCGGACCGACGTGACGGCTCGGGCGCTGGCCAACACCTACGCCCAGACCCTCGGGGCGGTGTTCACCCAGGAGTCCAAGCCGTTCGAGATCGAGATCGTCGTGGCCGAGGTCGGCGCGGACAGCGACAGCGACCAGATCTTCAGGCTGACCTACGACGGCTCCGTGGCCGACGAGCGCGGCTTCGTCGCGATGGGTGGAGCCAGCGACGCGGCGGAGGAGCGACTGGGCACCGGTTGGCGACCGGGCATGACGCTCAGCGAGGTGCTGCGCTTGGCCGTCGACGTGCTGGGCGCCGGTGAGAACGGAGAGCGCCGCGACCTCGACGAGGCCCAGCTCGAGGTGGCCGTGCTCGACCGCGACCGCCCGCGCCGGTCCTTCCGGCGCATCGTCGGACCGCTGTTGACCCGGCTGCTCGGCGAGCCCCGCGAGACGACCGATGCGCCGGCGGGGTTGCTCGGCGCGGAATCCACTGCGCCGGAGCCGGATTCGAGCGGCGGCAGCCCGTCTCCCGGCTCTCCCGAGGCTCCCTGACGCCCGACGTCTCCCCGCCTGAGGCGCCACGGAGCGCTTCCGCATCGACGAAGGCCGCCCACCGTAATGGTGGGCGGCCTTCGTCGTGCGCGTCGCGCGGGTCCTGCTCCGCCTCACCGCCCGGGCCCGGGCCCGGGGGGAGAGGTGGCCGACTCAGCGGCGGTTCGCGCCGACCGTAGCGCCGTTGGCGCTGCGCTGGTAGTACGACGACTGGTCCGAGCCGTAGGAGGAGCTGCCGGACTGCGAGCCCTCGTCGTCCTGCTCGTCGTCCTGCTCGTCGTCGGACGCATCGTCGGAGGCGTCAGCCGACGAGACCGTCGACGGTGTCTCGGACGCCTCCGCGTCCTCGGACGGGGCGTCGTCGGACGCGTCGACGTCGGCCTGCTCAGCCGTGTCGGTGGCCGGCTGGGCCGGGACCGGGACGGGCTGCTGGGCGTCGGCGACCTGGGCGGGCTGTGCCGGCTTGTCCGGGGCGCCGAGCGAGTCCATCAGTGCGCCGCCACCGAGGGTGGCGAGCATCTGGCGGACGTTGCCGAGCTGCGCGGTGATGCTGTCGCGCTGGGCCGTCGCCGCAGCGAGCTCGCGGTCGGACTCCTCGCGCAGCCGCGACGCGTGGTCGCGCGCCTCGGAGACGATCTGGTCGGCCTGGGTCTGGGCGTTCTCGAGCAGGCGCTCGGCGCGGGCACGCATCTCGTGGGCGTCGTGCTCGGCGCGCTCGGTGAGCTGGCGCAGCCGCGACTCGCTCTCGCTGAGGGCGGCCTCCTGCTGCTGGCGACGGGCCTCGAACTCCGCGTCGGCCGACTCACGGCGGGCCGCGAGCTTGACCTCGAGCTCGGCCGAAGCCGTGGACGCCTTGAGCCGGTGCGCCTCGAACTCGGCGGCAGCCTCCTGACGCTGGGCCGCGGTGACGCTCTGTGCCTCGGCGACGACGGCTTGGGCCTCGCGGTTGGCCTGGGCGATGATGCGCACGGCCTCCTCGTCGGCCCGGGCCCGTGCCTGCTCGGCATACGTGGCCGTGGTGGCCTTGAGCTCGGCGGCCGAGCGGTTGGCGCGCTCGCGGATCTCGTCGGCCTCGGAGGTGGCACGGGAGCGCATCTCGCCGGCCTCCTGGTCGGCGAGGGACAGGATCTGCGCGATGCGCTCCCCGAGGTCGGAGAAGGTCTGCGAGGGCGAGGGCGAGCTGTTCTTCTTCAGGTCGGCCATGACGCGCGACTGCTGACCGAGCTGTCCCCTGAGGTCGGTCAGGGCGGCGTTGAGCTTGGTCAGCTCGACGCTGCGCTCTGCGGCGTCCTTCTTGGCGGCCTGCAGGGTGCGGTTCTGCGACTCGATGAACGAGTCGACCTCTTCGGGCTCGTAGCCGCGACGGGAGAACTTGAAGTGTGGTCTGTCGATCATTTCCGTCCAATGCAGGGGATGGTGGAGGGGTACGGCATGCGGGGACGACGGCCATTGTGTCAGCCTCCACCGCGACTGGCACGGGGTCGTCGGCATGTCGGACGGCACACCCGGGCCCGTGCCACCCCACCGTCCCGTGGGCGTTCCCGGCGTCCGGTCCGGCCGCCGCCTAGAGTTGCTCCATGGAGCGGCGGATCTTCGGGATCGAGAACGAGTACGGCGTGACCTGCACCACGCAGGGCCAGCGGCGCCTCACTCCGGACGAGGTCGCCCGCTACCTCTTCCGTAGGGTCGTCGCGTGGGGCCGGTCGAGCAACGTCTTCCTCGGCAACGGAGCCCGTCTCTACCTCGACGTGGGCTCCCACCCGGAGTACGCCACGGCCGAGTGCGACTCCGTGCGTGAGCTCGTCATCCAGGACAAGGCGGGGGAGCGGATCCTCGAAGGGCTGGTCGAGGATGCCCAGGGCCGCCTGCGCGACGACGGCGTGGAGGGCGAGATCTTCGTCTTCAAGAACAACACCGACTCGGCGGGCAACTCCTACGGCTGCCACGAGAACTACCTCTACGGCCGAGGCGGCGACTTCCAGCGCGTCTCCGACATGTTCATCCCCTTCCTGATCAGCCGGCAGATCGTCTGCGGCGCCGGCAAGGTCGTCGCGACCGCCCACGGCGCGAGCTTCGCCGTGAGCCAGCGCGCCGACCACATCTGGGAGGGCGTCTCGTCGGCGACCACCCGCAGCCGGCCCATCATCAACACCCGCGACGAGCCGCACGCCGACGCGGAGAAGTACCGCCGCCTGCACGTCATCGTCGGCGACTCCAACATGTCCGAGACCACCAACCTGCTCAAGGTCGGCAGCGCCGACCTGGTGCTGCGGATGATCGAGGCGGGCGTCGTCATGCGCGACCTGTCGATGGAGAACCCCATCCGCGCCATCCGCACCATGAGCCACGACCCGAGCGGTCGGGCCACCGTGCGCCTCGCCAACGGACGCGAGCTGTCGGCCCTCGACATGCAGCGCGAGTACCTCGACAAGGCCGTCGAGTTCGTCGACCGCGAGGGCATGGACAGCCCCGACACGAAGCAGGTCATCGACCTGTGGGGCCGCGCCCTCGACGCGATCGGCTCGGGCGACCTCGACGCGATCGACACGGAGATCGACTGGGTCATCAAGTACCGCCTCATCGAGCGCTACCGGGCCAAGCACGGCCTGGCCCTGACCGACGCGCGCATCCAGCAGATCGACCTCGCCTACCACGACATCAACCGTCGTCGCGGGCTCTTCTACCTGCTCCAGCGGCACGGTCGCACGGCGCGGGTCGCCTCCGACGTCGAGGTCTTCCAGGCCAAGGTGCGACCGCCCCAGACGACCCGGGCCAAGCTGCGCGGCGACTTCATCCGCGCCGCCCAGGCCCACGGACGCGACTTCACGGTGGACTGGGTGCACCTCAAGCTCAACGACCAGGCGCAGCGCACGGTCCTCTGCAAGGACCCGTTCCGGTCGGTGGACGAGAGGGTCGAACGTCTCATGGAGACGATCGACCGTTCGCCGACGGTCCAGCGCCCGCTCTGAGGGTCCCAACCGTCGGCTCCCCGGCAGCGCCTGCGCCGCTCCGCGATCGGCGGCCGGACCGTCCCTGCGTGCCATCCCGACCTGTCAGTGGGCTGTGCAACCTGCACAAGGGTGGGCGTTACAGTGGCTGGGATTTGCCCAGCGGGACCTCCACGCCCGCCCGCCCCGACCGAAAGTCTCACCTGTGCGCCCCAACCGTCCGGCCGCTCGCACGGCCGTCGCCCTGATCGCTGCCCTCGGGCTCACGACCCTCGCCGCGTGCGGGTCGAGCTCCTCCGGCTCCAACGGCACCGCGACCACGTCCGTCTCGGCCTCAGCCGCCCTCAAGGGCGTCACGGCCACCGGCGCCGTCGACCTCAAGACGGCCCCCAAGGTGACCCTCGGCGCCACGCCGATCAGCTCGAAGGTCGTCGAGCACAAGGTGCTGACGCCCGGCACCGGCAAGGCCGCGACCAAGGCCGACACGGTCCGCCTGCGCGCCCAGATCTACAACGGCACGAGCGGCAAGCTCATCGACGACGGCTACGCCGCCGGGCGCCAGGAGGAGGGCTACCGCCTCGGGCGCACCGACATCGTCGCCGGGTTCACCGAGGGCCTCGTCGGTGCCACCAAGGGTGGCCGCATCGCCTTCACCATCCCGCCGGACAAGGGCTTCGGCTCGGCCGGCAACGAGCAGCTCGGCGTCAAGGGCACCGACACGATCGTCGTCGTCGCCGACATCGCCGACGTGCACACGCCCCTGACGCAGGTCGACGGCGCCCAGACGCCCGCTCCGGCCGGCCTGCCGACCGTGGAGTTCAAGAACGGCCCCACCAAGGAGCCGACCGTCACCGTGCCCAAGTCGGCCGCGCCGACGACGATCCAGCAGGCGACCCTGGTCCAGGGCACCGGCGCGACGGTTCAGAAGGGCCAGACCATCAGCGCGCAGTACCACGGCGTCCTCTGGAAGGACGGCAGCGTCTTCGACTCCTCGTGGCAGCGCGGTGCGGCCGCCGACTTCCCGATCGGTGTGGGCGGCGTCATCCCCGGTTGGGACAAGACGCTCGTGGGCAAGAAGGTCGGTAGCCGCGTGCTGCTCGTCATCCCGCCGGCCGACGGCTACGGCAAGGCCGGCAGCCCGCCCAAGATCTCCGGCACCGACACCCTGGTCTTCGTCGTCGACATCCTCGACGCCTACTGAGCAGCACCTCGGCCGGCGAACCGCTCGCCAACCGAGAAATTCACAGTCACCTGAGTCACCAACGAGAGGGACACGCAGCATGGCACTCGACCCGAACCGCACGAAGCCCGAGATCGACTTCCCCGAGGGCGACGCGCCTGCCGACCTCGTCGTCGAGGACCTCATCGAGGGCGACGGCCGCGAGGCGAAGGCGGGCGACACCGTCAGCGCCCACTACGTCGGCGTCGCGCACTCCACCGGTGAGGAGTTCGACTCGTCCTGGAACCGCGGCAGCGCGCTCGACTTCCGTCTGGGCGTCGGCATGGTCATCCCGGGCTGGGACAAGGGCATCGAGGGCATGAAGGTCGGCGGTCGGCGCAAGCTGACGATCCCGGCGCACCTCGCCTACGGTGATCGCGGCGCCGGCGGCGCCATCAAGCCGGGAGAGACGCTCATCTTCGTCGTCGACCTCGACGACGTCAGATAACACTGGCTCGCTCCGCTCGCCGGGTTCGGCGCGCCTGACGTCACGCCTTCCCTCCTCGACTGGCTCGCTGCGCTCGCTTCGCTCGTCAGTCCAGGCGTGACGCGCGCCGAACCAGCCCAGCGGCATACCGCCCCGCGACGGCCGCGCCGAGGAATCCGGCGCGGTCGTCGTCGTATCCGCGGCCCATCGTGCGCAGCGGGGCCGGGGTGTCGCGCAGCGCCGCGTCGAGCCCGTCGACGCCCACCTCGTGCAGGCGCAGCCTGTCGCCGCTGGCGTCGCAGAGCTCGCGCGCCTGCTCGAGGACGCGCCGTCCGACCTCCCCGGGCAGGCGTGGCACCGGCACGTCCGCCGGGACGAGTGAGACGCGGCCGTATGCCGTGAGGCTGTGGTGCGAGACGCCACGGTGCCGTTCGCGGGGGTCGGCCTCCGAGATCCGCAGGGAGCAGACCGGTCGGCCGCGCAGCGTCCCGGCGGCGTTGACCGCCTCGCCGGCGGACGTGCCGGAGAAGCCCCACCGGGTGCCGGTGCCGAGGTTGCCGGGCCCCTGCGACACGACGACGACGTCGGCGCCGACGACGTGGTGCGCGGCGAGCAGCCCGGTGTGGACGTTGACGGCCTCGAGGTCGCCGCCGAAGGCCTGACCGACGGTGATCGACGCCTCGAGCCAGCCGGCCTCGCGCAGCCCGGCGACGGTGCGCGAGAAGTCGATGGGCAGGGCCCCGCCGTCGGTCATGACGTAGGCGACCCGCAGCGACGGGGCCGCCTCGCGCAGACCTGCCAGCACAGCCGGCAGCGCCGAGTGGAGGTCCGCGACGACGACCGGCAGCCCGCCGAGGTCGTCGGCGTCCGCGAGGACTGCATGGTGCTCGCTGTCCTGCTCGTCGACGCCGAGCACCATCGTCTGCGACGGCGTGTAGCGCGCCTTGACGACGTGCCCGTGCACGGCGGTGACGTCGTCCACGGGGCGGGGGAGCGCGTCGGGCGCCGCGACGACAACGGCGAGACCGCCGGTGCCGAGCCCGCGCTCGAGGGCCGTCGTGTTGAGCAGCACCGCGGTCCCTGGGCCCAGGTCTCCGACGACCTCGACGTACCCGAGCGCACGCACGGTCTCCCCGGAGGCGAGGCGGACGGCATACTCGACCGCTCCCGCCCAGCGCGAGCGGATCTCGACCACGACACCCCGGCGCCACTGGATCATGGGGTGACCCTATTCGATCGCATGTTCGGGTAGCGTCGGACTGCCCACCCGCCGCCGCCCCTTCAGGAAGGTCTCGATGAGCCCTGCGTCTGCCTCGGCCGACAAGACCGAACGGCTGCTCAACCTCATCCTCGCGCTGAAGTCCGCGCGGCGGCCCGTCTCGAAGCAGAAGATCCGCGAGTCCCTGCCGGCCTATGCGCAGGCCAGCTCCGACGAGGCCTTCGACCGGATGTTCGAGCGCGACAAGGACGAGCTGCGCGAGATGGGCATCCCCATCTCGACGACGGTGCTCGACGTCCTCTTCGACGACGAGGTCGGCTACCGCATCGACGCGAGCGAGACGACCCTGCCCGCGATCAGCTTTGAGCCCGACGAGGTCGCCGCCCTCGCCCTGGCGGCGCGCGCCTGGTCGACGGCGAGCATCTCGGGTGCCGCCTCCGCCGGCCTGCGCAAGCTGCGCCTGTCGGGGGTCGAGATCGACGAGTCGGTGGCGGCCGGTGCCGAGCCGCGCATCCGCACCAAGGAGCCGGCCTTCGAGGCCGTGCACGCGGCCGTGTCCGCCCTGCAGCCGATCACCTTCGGCTACCGCAAGAACGACGGCGAGCTGACGACCCGTCACGTGCAGCCGTGGGCGCTGAAGAACTGGCACGGCCGCTGGTACCTCACCGGCTTCGACGTCGACCGCGCCGACGAGCGCGCCTTCCGGCTCAGCCGCTTCGAGGGCGCCGTGCGTCGCAAGGGCAGGGCGGGGTCGTATGCCGTCCCGACCGACCACGTGCCCGAGGTGGCCCTCGAGGCCCAGCTGCCGGAGCCCGAGGGGACGGCGGTCGTGCGGGTGCGGCACGGGCGCGGACACACGCTGCGCCGCCACGCCGTGCGCACGATCGAGGTGGACGAGCGGTGGGCCGAGATCGAAGTGCCCTACCGCCGGGGCACGACCGAGCGCGACATCGTCGCCCTCGGCACGCACGCGGTCGCCGTCTCGCCGCCCGAGCTCGTCGACGGGGTGCGCGCTGCGCTGCTCGCCGTGGCCGAGGCGCACCAGGCGCACGAAGGGCACGAGGCAGGTTCGGGATCGACCGTGCAGGGATCGACGCGATCGGGGGCTCCGGCATGACCGGGTCGAGCGGCACGACCGGGGCGAGCACGACGGGCCGCAGCGCCGCCCGGCGCCCTCCAGAGACGGCGACCCAGCGCCTCGGCCGCCTGCTCGACATGGTGCCGTGGCTGCTCCAGCACCGCGGCGTCCCGATCGCCGACGCGGCCCGTGAGTTCGGGGTCGACGAGGCACAGGTCGTCGAGGACCTCGAGCTGCTCTTCGTCTGCGGCACACCGGGCTACGGGCACTCCGAGCTCATCGACGCCCAGTGGGACAGCGGCCACATCTACCTCGACAATGCCGACGACATCGCGGCCCCGATGCGCCTGACGCGCGACGAGGCCGTGACACTGACGGCCGGCCTGCAGGCCCTGGGCTCGACGCTGGTCGGGTCCGACGTCGCCGAGCGCACCCTGGAGAAGATCCGGGTCGCCGCGGCCGCGGGGGCCGGTGAGCCCGCCGGTCGCATCGACCTGGACCTCGACGACGGCAGCCAGCATCCCGCCATGGCCACGCTCAAGGACGCCTTCGCGCGCGGCCGGCGCGTGCACCTGCGCTACTACGTCGCGACGCGCGACGAGTCGACCGAGCGCGACGTCGACATCATGCGCATCCTCAACCTCGACTCGCAGTGGTACGTCGAGGGCTACTGCCACCGCGCCGCGGACGTGCGCCTCTTCCGGCTCGACCGCATCGAGGATGCATCGGCGCTCGATGTCGACGGCACCCCGCCGGCAGGGGCGCGCCCGCGTGACCTCGACGACGTCTTCGTGCCGGGGGAGAACGACCTGACCGTCGTCATCGAGGCGAGCCGGTGGGCGGCGTGGATCGCCGACTACTACCCCAACGAGGGCGTCGAGCGCGGACCCGACGGGTCGCTGCGCGTCACCCTCAAGGTGGCCGACCCCGCGCTCGTGCGACGGCTCGTGCTCCGCCTCGGGGGCGAGGCCCGCGTCGTCGAGCCGCCCGAGCTCGTCGCCGCGGTCGCCGACGAGACGCGCTCCGCCCTGGCCGCCTACGCCGACGGGTCCTGAGCCCGGCCTAGCCGTCCGGATCGTGGTCTCGGCTGCCCGGATGGTGGTCAGTTGCCGGTCTGTCGGGCGCCGCAGGGGTCACGTCCACCAGCCGCACGTATGCTGGTCACCTGCAGCACCGAGGCTGCGCCATGACGGTTCCGATCCGGACCGGCTTTCGACGAGGAGACGTAACCATGCCCAACCTGGGTGCCCCCGAACTCATCATCATCGCGGTCGTTCTCATCGCCCTGTTCGGCTGGAAGAAGCTCCCCGACATGGCTCGCAGCCTCGGCCGCTCCGCCCGGGTGTTCAAGTCCGAGGTCGACGAGCTGAAGAAGGACGGCAAGCCCGCCCCCAGCGACGCCGCGAGATCCACGGTGCCGGGTGACGTCGTCGACGGCGACGCCGAGCGCCGCGCCGCCGAGGCCCGTCTGGCCGACGCCGAGCGTCGCGCCGCCGAGGCCCGCGCCGAGGCCGACCGCCTCCGCGCCGCCAGCACCCCCACCAACCCGGTCGCACCGACGAGCCCTGCCGGGACGTCGGCGAGCAGCACGGACGACCTCCGCCGCGACACGACGTTCTGAGTGGTTCGGCACCCGGATCCTGCACACGGACTGACCTGAATGCCGTCTCTGCGACGCCAGCGCGACCCCGAGGGGCGGATGTCCCTCGGCGACCACCTTCGTGAGCTGCGCAACCGCATCACCATCAGCGCCATCGCCATCATCATCGGTGGCGTGGTGGGCTGGATCTACTACAACCAGGTCATCGATGCCCTGACCAAGCCCCTCAAGGACCTCCAGGCCGGCCGCGGCGGTGTCGTCAACATCAACTTCGCAGGGATGACCGACGCCTTCGCGCTCCAGCTGACGACGTCGCTGTTCGTCGGGCTCATCATCGCCTCGCCCGTCTGGCTCTTCCAGATCTGGGGCTTCATCGTCCCCGGCCTGACGAAGAAGGAGAAGCTCATCGCGCGGCTGTTCGTCGTCGCCGCGGTCCCGCTCTTCCTCGCCGGGTGCTTCTTCGCGTTCATCATGGTGCCCAAGGCCGTCGCCGTGCTGCTCGGGTTCACGCCCTCGGGGGCCTACAACCTCCAGGACGGCTCGCAGTACCTCAACTTCGTCCTGAAGTTCATCGTCGCCTTCGGGTGCGCGTTCCTGCTGCCGGTCTTCCTCGTGGCGTTCAACCTGGTCGGCATCCTGCCGGCGCGCACGATGCTCAAGGGCTGGCGCCCCGCGGTCATGATCATCCTCGTCTTCGCGGCCGTCATGACGCCGACGCCGGACGCCTACACGATGCTCTTCCTCGCGGCGCCCATGGTGGCGCTCTACTTCGCCTCCGTCGGGGTGGCGTTCCTCCTCGACCGGCGCAAGGAGGAGCACAAGCCCGACTGGTTGGACGTCCCCGACGACCAGGCGTCCGCCCTGTAGCGTGCGGGTGTGTCCCAGCGCGTCGCCTTGATCGTCAACCCCACCGCAGGGAAGGGCGTCGGGCGGCAGCTGGGGGAGCAGACCCGGCGCCTGCTGCGCGAGGCCGGCCATGACGTCGTCGAGGTCTCGGGCTCGGACTACGCCCAGGCCCGCGAGCGCGCCCGTTCGGTGGTCGCCGAGGGTGTCGACACGCTCGCGGTCGTGGGCGGCGACGGGATGGTCCACCTGGGGGTGAACCTGTGCGCCGGGACCCCGACGCGCCTGGCCGTCGTGGCCGCCGGGACGGGCAACGACTTCGCCCGCAACCTCGGCCTGCCGGTGCGGGACGCCCGTGCGTCGGTGGGGCTGCTGACCGAGGGGCACACCCGCCGGGTCGACCTCGGCCGGGTCCGCGACGCGGTGGCGGGGGAGCGGTGGTTCGGAGGGGTCCTCGGTGCTGGTTTCGACGCCGTCGTCAACGCCCGTGCCCAGCGCATGACGTGGCCGCGCGGGCAGATGCGCTACAACCTCGCCGTCCTGCGTGAGCTGCCCGTCTTCCGGCCCATCCCGTATGCCGTCGAGCTCGACGGACGCCGCCTCGAGACGCGCGCCATGTTGGTCGCGGTGGCCAACACCACCTCCTTCGGCGGAGGCATGCGCGTGTGTCCCGACGCCGACGTCGCCGACGGGCTCTTCGACGTCATGATCGTCCACGCCCTCTCGATCCCCGCGTTCCTCCGGGTCTTCCCCAAGGTCTACTCCGGCACCCACATCACCCACCCGGCCGTCGAGATCCATCGCGCCCGGCGAGTTCGCTTGGAGGCGAGCGGTATCCACTCACAGGCCGATGGCGAGACGTTCGCCGACCTACCCATCGACGCCGAGGTCGTCCCCGGCGCCCTCCGTGTCGTCACCCCGTCGGGGGTGTCCGCGTGATCGCCACCTGGCCGCGGCTCGCGGAGTTCGCCGCGCAGCTCGAGTTCCCGCTCGACGACTTCCAGACGGAGGCCTGCCGTGCCGTCGAGGAGGGGCGCGGTGTCCTCGTGGCCGCCCCGACGGGAGCGGGCAAGACCATCGTCGGCGAGTTCGCCGTCCACATGGCCCTGGCCACCGGCCGCAAGGCGTTCTACACGACGCCCATCAAGGCGCTGTCGAACCAGAAGTACACCGACCTCGTCCGCGTGCACGGCGCCGACAACGTGGGCCTGCTGACCGGTGACGCCTCGATCAACGGCGAGGCCCCTGTCGTCGTCATGACGACCGAGGTGCTGCGCAACATGATGTATGCCGGGTCGAGCACCCTGCGCGGGCTCGGCTGGGTCGTCATGGACGAGGTCCACTACCTCGCCGACCGGTTCCGCGGTGCCGTGTGGGAGGAGGTCATCATCCACCTGCCGCCCGACGTGAGCGTCGTGTCGCTGTCGGCGACCGTGAGCAACGCCGAGGAGTTCGGTGCGTGGCTCGGCGAGGTGCGCGGCGACACCGAGGTCATCGTCTCCGAGCACCGTCCAGTGCCTCTCTGGCAGCACATGATGGTGGGTCAGACGCTCTTCGACCTCTTCGTCGAGGAGCGCGACGCGCGTCAGGACGACGAGCACTTCGATGCCGCGCCCGGTCGCTACTCGGTCAGCGTCAACCCCGACCTCGTGCATGCCATCCGCGGCACCGAGGGACGGGGGGCGTGGGACTCGCACTGGGTCAGCTCTCGCGGGGGCCGTGACAAGGGTCGTCCCCGCGGCAAGAACGGCGGACGTGGCGGCTCGGGCAACAACGGGCGCGACGACTGGTCCGGGCGCGGGCGGCGGGGCAACGACTCCGGCGGTGGCCGCGGTCCCGGCGGCGGTGACGGCGGACGCGGCTTCTCGCGGGGCGGTCGCCCCGGAGGCGGTGCGACGCGCGCCGAGGTCATCGAGCGCCTCGAGCGCGAGGGCCTGCTGCCGGCGATCACCTTCATCTTCAGCCGTGCCGGGTGCGACGGAGCCGTGGGCCAGCTGCTCTCGAGCGGCATGCGCCTCATCCCCGAGTCCGAGGGTGAGGCCAACCGCCGGCTCGTCGAGACGCGCATCCAGGGCCTGGCCGAGGAGGACCTCTCGGTGCTCGGCTACTGGGACTTCGTCGACGGCATCTCGCGCGGGTTCGCCGCGCACCACGCCGGGATGCTGCCGACGTTCCGCGAGATCGTCGAGGAGCTCTTCACTGCCGGGCGGGTGCGTGCCGTCTTCGCCACCGAGACGCTGGCGCTCGGCATCAACATGCCGGCCCGCACCGTGGTGCTGGAGAAACTGGTGAAGTTCAACGGCGAGAGCCACGTCGACATCTCCCCGGCCGAGTACACCCAGCTCACCGGCCGTGCCGGCCGTCGCGGCATCGACATCGAGGGGCACGCCGTCGTGCTGTGGAACCGCGGGCTCGACCCGGCGGGTGTCGCAGGCCTCGCGTCGACGCGCACCTACCCGCTGCGCTCGAGCTTCCGGCCCACCTACAACATGGCGGTCAACCTCGTGCGGCAGTTCGGGCGCGAGAGTGCCCGCGAGATCCTCGAGACCTCGTTCGCGCAGTTCCAGGCCGACCGCGCCGTCGTCGGGTTCGTCCGCACGGTCCGTCGCAACGAGGAGGCCCTCGCCGGCTACGCGGAGCAGATGACGTGCCACCTCGGTGACTTCACCGAGTACGCCGCGATCCGCAACGAGATCCGCGACGTCGAGAAGGAAGGTGCCCGAGCCCGGTCCGCGTCGCTGCGTGCTGCGGCGGCGATCTCGCTCGAGTCGCTCAAGATCGGCGACATCGTGCGCATCCCGGCCGGGCGGCACAGCGGCCTGGCCGTGGTGGTCATGCCCAACCGCGGCGGCAAGGGCGAGTCGGCCTCCCCGGCCGTCGTCACCGAGGACCACCAGCTGCGTCGCCTGACCCTGCACGACGTCCCGACACCGCTCGAGCCCCTCGGTTCGATGCGTGTGCCGAAGCAGTTCAACGCGCGCAACCCCAAGGCGCGTCGCGACCTGGCCGCCACCCTGCGGGCGACGATGCCGCACGACCCGCCCCCGCGTCGGCGCCAGAGCGAGGCCGACCCGTCGGAGGACCGCGTCGACGAGCTGCGCCGCAGGCTCAAGGCCCACCCCTGCCACCGCTGTCCCGACCGTGAGAGCCACGCGCGGTGGGCCGAGCGCTGGTGGCGGCTGCGGCGCGAGACGGACGGGATCCAGCGCAAGATCGACGGCCGGACGAACTCCGTGGCCAAGACCTTCGACCGGATCTGCGAGCTGCTCGTCGAGATGGGCTACCTCGGGGACGGCGGTCAGACGATCACTGCCGAGGGGGACCGGCTCCGGCAGCTCTACACCGAGAAGGACCTCCTGGCGGCCGAGTGTCTCCGCGAGGGCGTGTGGCGCCGCCTGGACCCGCCGTCGCTCGCCGCAATCGTCTCGACCCTCGTGCACGAGCCACGGCGCGAGGAGGGCGGCCTCACGCCCCGGTGGCCCACCGACGACGTGCGCGAGGCCTACGACCGGATGATCCGCATCTGGTCCGACCTCGAGGACGCCGAGGGCGCTCTCGCGCTGCCCCGCACCGGCATGCCGGACGGCGGTCTCGCGTGGGCCATGCACCGGTGGGCGAGCGGGCAGCGGCTCGAGGACGTGCTGCGCGGGACCGACCTCGCCGCCGGCGACTTCGTCCGCCGCTGCAAGCAGGTCATCGACCTTCTGGGGCAGCTCACCGATGCCGCCGACCCCGACCTGGCGACGACGGCGCGGCGGGCGAGCGACGGTGTGCTGCGTGGCGTCGTGGCGGCGGACCGGCTCGACTGAGGTGGCCGCCGGCGGCTGCCGCGGCGATTGTCGCCCGAGGTGACCGGTCGGCTATGGTTGGGTCACCGGTCGACGTTTTTGGTGCTCGTGTCTTCACACGCTCGCAAGGAACGCCATTGCGAGCGCAACTGTTTCTTCAGGGTTTCTGGAAAGTGGTCGCGTCTCTGCCGACCGGGGGTCGCTGACAAGCAACGGCTCACTTCCACCCAAAGGAGAAAAACATGGCACAGGGAACCGTCAAGTGGTTCAACTCGGAGAAGGGTTTCGGCTTCATCGCCCCGACCGAGGGTCCCGACGTCTTCGTCCACTACTCGGAGATCACGGGCAACGGCTACCGCAGCCTCGAGGAGAACCAGGCCGTCGAGTTCGACGTCGAGCAGGGCCCCAAGGGTCCGCAGGCGATGCGCGTCCGCGCTCTCTGATCACTCGCTGATCTCGGCGGACCACACAGTCCGCACGAACGAAGGCCGGTCCCCCTCGAGGGGGACCGGCCTTTCGTCGTGTCCTGTGCTGCTGCGGCCCAAGCCGCTGCGCAGCCGCTCCGTGGTCCGCTCACCCACCCCCGGCCGGGCCGTGGGGTCAGCAGGACGGCGGCGCGCAGGCGCCGCGGCGTGCTCGCCGGGGAAGGCTCAGAGGCGCGTCAGGCGGTCGAACGGGCTGTTGACCCGGACCACACCCGACTCGAAGCGCAACGTCACCGTGGACTCGTTGCAGGCGACGACGACGCCGAGACCGTGGCGCAGGTGCGAGACCCGGTCTCCCACCGAGAACTGCTCGATGTCCCGGGCAGGAGCCGGGCTGAACGGGCTGCTGGAGAGGTGTCGACGGCGGTCTGGAGTTCCGTGGTTGGGCACCCTTCAGTATGCGCCTTTTCGTGAGGGGGTGGTGACCGCGAAGGGCCGGCCTCGGGGTCTGCCCGCACGACGGAGCGCGAGACGTGACCGTACCGTGACCGGCCCGTCGCGCCCGGTGGACACCCGTCGTCAGTCGATGCCGAGCGCCGAGATCACCCGGTCGAAGGACGACGTCAGGCCGTGCTCGACGGCCAGCCTCGACATGAGCGCCGGGTCGGCCACGGCGCTCGGCGCGGCGAGCTCGACGTCGGGCACGGCGGCGTCCTTGGCGACCGCGACGACGCGTGGCGCAGCGTCGAGGTAGTCGGTCGCGGCCTCGAGCCGGGCGCGCTGGGCCCCCTTGAGCGCCGGGTCGCCCTCGACGATGGCGGCGCGCACGGCCTCGAGGGTGCCGTAGGTCGTGATGAGCTTGGCAGCGGTCTTCTCGCCGATGCCCGCGACCCCGGGCAGCCCGTCGCTGGTGTCGCCGCGCAGCACCGCCATGTCGGCGTAGGCGGGTCCGGTGCCGACGCCGTACTTCTGGGCGAGGAAGGCCTCGTCGACGAGGTCTGGCGAGCGCACGCCCCCTCGGGCCGTGTAGACGACGCGCACCTGGTTCGCGTCGTCCACGAGCTGGAAGAGGTCACGGTCGCCCGTGACGATGTCGACCGGCATACGCCCGCTGAACCGGGTCGCGAGGGTCCCGATGACGTCGTCGGCCTCGTAGCCGTCGACGCCGACCCGCGCGATCCCGAGGGCGGTGAGGGCGTCGATGATGATGGGCACCTGGACGCCGAGGGCCTCGGGGACCTGCTCGCCCGCGAGCTCGTCGGGTCCGGGCTCGGCCACTCGGTGGGCCTTGTACGAGGGGATGGCCTCGACGCGGAAGGCCGGGCGCCAGTCGTTGTCCCAGCAGGCCACGAGGTGCGTGGGGCGGCCGCGGTCGACGAGGGACGCGATCATGTCGAGCAGCCCGCGCACGGCGTTGGTCGGGACCCCGCTCGGGCCGATCACCTCGGGCACGCCGAAGAAGGCGCGGAAGTACAGCGACGCGGAGTCGAGCAGGAGCATCCTGGGGGCGGCGGACGGCATACGCGAGAGGGTACCGGGCGATCCCGGTCGGTCGGCGCCCGCGCGGCGCGCCCTCGGTCGCACGGACGCGCTGAGAACCGGCCACCCCGCGCACGACCGCTGCACTAGCCTTCGCCCATGGAAGATCTCGACCGTCGACTCGTCGGACTGCTGCTCGCGGACGGCCGGATGAGCTACACGGACCTCGGCAAGGCCACGGGCCTGTCGACGTCCGCCGTGCACCAGCGCGTCCGACGGCTGGAGGAGCGCGGGGTCGTCACCGGCTACACGGCGCAGGTCTCCCCGGACGCACTCGGACTGCCGTTGACGGCTCTCATCTCGGTGACGCCGTTCGACCCGAGCGCCCCCGACGACGTGCCGGAGCGCCTGCGCCACATCACGGAGATCGAGGACTGCCACTCGGTGGCGGGGGAGGAGAGCTACGTCCTCAAGGTGAGGGTTGGCACGCCGGGTGACCTCGAGGACCTGCTCGCCCGGATCCGCTCCGCCGCCAACGTCTCGACCCACACCACGGTGGTGCTGTCGACGCCGTGGGAGGGACGCAGCGCCTCCGCGGCTCCCCGCGACCTCAGCTGACCCGGCGGCCGATGGGCGCCCGGACGGCACGGGTGAGGCGGGCCAGGTCGACCGGCGACAGGCCGACGTCGAAGCCACGCCGTCCGCCCGAGACGTAGACGCGCTCGAGGGTGTATGCCGTGTCGTCGAGCACCGTGGGGAGCGCCCGCTTCTGCCCCAGCGGGGAGATCCCGCCCACGACGTAGCCGGTGCTGCGCTCGGCGGCGGCCGGGTCGGCCATCGTGACCGCCTTGACCCCGAGCGCCGACGCCATCGCCTTGAGGTCGAGCTGCCCGTCGACCGGCACGACGCCGACGCCCAGCCCCGTGCCCGTGTCGACGAGGAGGGTCTTGAAGACGTGCGCCGGGTCGACACCGAGCGCTGCGGCGGCCTCGAGTCCGTAGCGCTGCGCCGACGCGGCGTGCTCGTAGGGGTGTCGGGTGTAGCCGATGCCGGCTCGGTCGAGGGCCACGGTGGCCGGCGTCGACGGCCCGTCGGTGGGGCGCTGCCTCGCCATCAGGCCCCCGCGACCGACGCCAGGCCGTCCCAGATCGTCGTCACCACGAGCTCGGTGGCCTCCTCTGCGGTGGTTCCCGGGTGGGTGCTGCGCCAGACGGCGAGCCGCTCGCAGCCGCCGATGAGGATCTCGGCCATGACGGTGACGCGGCGCGGCTCCAGGGCCTCGAACGCCGGCAGGGTGCGCAGGCCTTCTGCGAAGGCCTTGGCCGTCTGCTGGCGGATGCGCTCGACCGAGGCCGACGCCTCTCCGATGAGGGCGCCCTCGGTGCGCAGCAGCGCGAACGCCTGCTCGTGCTCGTCGATGAAGGCGAAGAACGCGTGCACGACGCCGCGCACCCGCACGCGGGCCGCGGCGCTCGGCTGGGCCACCCACGAGTCGATGAGGGCTGCCAGCAGCTGGCCGCGAGCGCGCTCGATCGTCGCGGCGAGCAGGCCCTCCTTCGAGCCGAAGTAGTCGTAGATGAGCGGCTTGGTGACGCCGACGAGCTCGGCGATCTCGTCCATCGTCGTGGCCTGGATGCCGCGGGCCGAGAAGACCTGCTCGGCAACGGCGAGCATCTGCGCCTCACGCTCGGCGCGGGGCATGCGGGTGCGGGTGCCGGGGGAGCGGGAGGTCACCGCCGCAGTCTACGGCGGCCCGGGCGAGGGCCCTGGACGCAGAACTCGTTGCCGTCCGGGTCGGCGAGGGCGATCCCGCACCCCGCTCCGAGGGACCGGTCGAGCCGCCTGGCCCCGAGGGAGAGGAGGCGCTCTACCTCGGCGTCCAGGGCGTCGGGCGCCGGTGGGCCCACGTGGAAGTGCATGACGCTGCGGTGCGACCTCGGTCGCACGGGAGGGCCGCCCCAGGCGATCTTCGCGCCCCCGCGCGGCGACTGGATCGCGGTCTCCTCGTCGTGGTCCCACACGAGCGGCCAGCCGAGGGCTGCGCTCCAGAAGATGCCGACGTCGCGAGTGCCGTCGCAGGCGAGCTCCCCGAGGAAGGCGGTGTCGGCGAGGAAGGAGTTGCCCGGCTCGATGACGCAGAACTCGTTGCCCTCGGGGTCGGCGAGCACGACGTGCCCCTCCTCGGGCGTCTGGCCCACGTCGAGGTGTCGGCCGCCGAGCTCGAGGGCGCGGTTCACGGTGGACTGCTGCTCTTCGGCGGAGCTGCTCGTCAGGTGCAGGTGCATCTGGTTCGGCGTGGACCTCGGCTCCAGCGTGCGGACGAAGCGGATCGCGATGTCGGTGTCCTTGCGCGGCAACAGCGTGACGCCGTCGCTGTCGGTCTCCTGCCGGAGCAGGCGGCCCCAGAAGTGGGCGAGCCGGTCGGGGTCGCGGGCGTCGTGGCAGAGCTCGAGCAGCCGGCTCGTCATGGTGGGGCCTCCTCCGATCGTCGTCGTCCGGGAGGCTCCACACGCTAGGGCCGTGCGGTCTGCGAGGACAAAGGGATAGCTGACATGAGGAAGGGCGCGTCGCTCCCTTGCAGCCCACCCTTCGTTAGTACCCTTGCGGGTACGTAACAAGATGGGTATGTTCGACGCATGGACATGGTGCTGCAGGCGTTGGCCGACCCGAGCCGGCGCACGGTGCTCGAGATCCTCCGGGACCACCCGGCGACGGCAGGCGAGCTGGCCGACGCGCTCCCGATCGCCCGACCCGGCGTGTCCCGTCACCTGCGCGTCCTGCGCGAGGCCGGGCTCGTCCACGTCCGGGCCGAGGCGCAGCGCCGGATCTACAGCCTGCGACCGGAGCCGCTCGTCGAGGTCGACGAGTGGCTCGAGGGCTACCGCGCCCTCTGGCAGAACCGGCTCGACGCGCTGCACACCGAGATCGCCCGAGGCAAGATCGCACGAGGAGAGAAGGCAGGACAGTGAAGATCAACGGCACGATGCGAGCGATGGACGACACCCACGGACTGGTTCGGGTGGAGGACATCTATGACGCCGACATCGAGGACCTCTGGCAGGCGTGCACGACGCCCGACCGGCTGGCGCGCTGGATCGCCCAGGTGTCCGGGGACCTCAGCGTGGGCGCCACCGTCCGGGCCGTCTTCACCAGCACGTGGTCCGGGGCCGTGCGCATCGAGGCGTGCGACGCCCCGCACCACCTGCTCGTCACCAACGAGCCGGGCACGGACGATGAGACCCAGCTCGAGGCCTGGCTCACCTCGGAGGGGGAGCGCACGCGTCTCGTCGTCGAGGAGCGTGGTCTCCCGGTCGGCCAGCTGCACTTCTACGGCGCGGGCTGGCAGGTCCACCTGGAGGACCTGGGGCGGTCGCTCGCCGACGACGCCCCGGCGCACACCGACGGCTGGTCCGAGCAGGAGCCCGCCGCGGCGTGGAAGGACCGCTGGACCGAGCTCACGCCCGTCTACGAGGAGGCTGCGGCCCGCTGAGGGCCGCCCGGCTCGTGCCCGCTCACGGGACGAGCTGCGACTCGGCCGCGGCCCGGCTCGTCGCGGCCCGGTGCGTCGCCTCGACCATGACGGTCTCGTGGTCGACGGACCCGTGCCACCACTGCTGACCCTCCTCGGGGAGGGTGTAGATCGGGTCGTAGTAGACGTACTCGCGCGACAGCGCCTCGGTGTCGTCGCCCTCGATCGAGGTGCGGTAGTTCTTGCGCCAGTAGGAGATCCCCCGGACCGTGTCGTACTCCTCCACCTGGTGCACCCAGCGCTTGCCGACGAAGGGCACGTCGCAGACGATGCGCGGCGTGGAGAAGCCGGGGAGGTAGCCCATCATCGAGTGCTGCAGGTGCTGGGCCTCGGCGAGCGAGAGCCGCCAGTGCTCGGCGAAGGGGATCATGTCGCACATGTAGAAGTAGTACGGCGTGATCGAGGCGCCGTCGGCGAGCGCGAAGCAGAGGTCGAGCAGCTGCTCGGTGGAGTCGTTGACCCCCCGCATGAGCACGCCCTGGTTGCGGACGTCGCGCACACCGGCCTCGAGCATCGCCCCCGAGGCCCGGGCGACGGACGGCGTCACCGACTGGGCGTTGTTGACGTGCGTGTGGATCGCGAGCGAGACGCCGCGGGCGCGGGCCTTGGCCGACACCCGGGCCACCCCCTCGACGACGTCGTCGGCGAACCAGTGCTGGGGCAGCGCCATGAGGGCCTTGGTCGCGAGCCGGATGTCACGGATGTTGTCGATGTCGAGGAGCTGGTCGACGAACGACTCGAGGTTCTTCCACGGCATGTTGGCCACGTCGCCGCCGGAGACGACGACGTCGCGCACGACGGGCGTGGCGCGCAGGTACTCGAGCATGGCGGCATACCGCTCGACGGGCTTGAGGTCGAACTTCAGCTTGGCGACCTGCGGGGTCGAGTTGCCGACGAGGTCCATCCGCGTGCAGTGCCCGCAGTACTGCGGGCAGGTGGGGAGCAGCTCGGCCAGCACCTTGGTGGGGTAGCGGTGGGTCAGCCCCTCCGCGACCCACATGTCGTGCTCGTGCAGGGAGTCCCGGGAGGCGTGCGGGTGCGACGGCCAGTCCGTGCGTCGGTCGGAGAAGACCGGGAGCATGTAGTGGCGTACCGGGTCGGCATAGAAGGCTTCGGTGAAGTCGTGGCCGGCCGACGGCATCGCGGACTCGGTGGCGGGCACCATCGTGTTGAGCATCTGCGGCGGGACGAGCATCGACATGGTGGCCCGCTCGGCCTGGTCCCGGGCGAGGTCGTCGTAGAAGCGGTCGTCGAGCAGGTCGCCCATGAGGGCGCGCAGCTGCTTGATGTTCCTGACACAGTTGACGCGCTGCCACTGGGCGCTGTCCCAGTCGGCCTGGGTGACGTGGGCCCAGCCCGGCAACCTCGTCCAGTCCGGCTCGACGAGCGGGCGACGGGCGTACACATACGGCTGTGACACCAGTGTCATGAGCCGACGATAGCCGAAGGGTCGGGGCCTGACCTCCTATGATGCGAAAGGATTTGTCGTTCGTGTCCGCTGCGACAGAAGGATCTGCTCCGTGACTCCACCGTCTCCCTCCGGCGAGGGGCGCCCGTCCTCGCCCGTCGGCCTCCATCGCGTCCTCGAGCCCACGGGGGAGGCGGTCACCCTGCCGCAGGCCGCGCAGGGCCTCGACGCCCGACCGGAGCTGTGGCCCGACGAGGTGCGGATCGCCGTCGAGACCCTCAACCTCGACGCCGCCTCCTACCGGCAGCTGGCCGAAAAGCACACGCGCGGGGGAGCGGTCGACGGGGAGGCGGTGCGCGCCGAGGTGCTCGACATCGTCGCGACCCGCGGCAAGATGCAGAACCCCGTCACCGGCTCGGGCGGCATGCTCATCGGCACCGTCGAGGAGGTCGGTCCGGACAGTCGGCTGGGGCTCGTCGTCGGTGAGAAGGTCGCGACCCTCGTGTCGCTGTCGCTGACCCCGCTCGCCATCAGCGACGGCCTCGAGCGCTGGGACGGCCTCTCCGAGCAGGTGCCCGCGTCCGGCCACGCGATCCTCTTCGGGCGCAGCATCGCGGCCACCCTGCCCGACGACCTCGACCCGCACCTCGCGCTCATGGTGATGGACGTCTGCGGCGCGCCGGCCCTCGTCGAGAGGGTCGTGGGGGAGTATGCCGCCCGCGGCCTCGCGCCGACCGTGGCCGTCCTCGGCGGGGCCGGCAAGTCGGGCTCGCTGTCGCTGGCCGCCGCCCGTGCGGCCGGTGCCGGCCGCACCATCGGGGTCGTCCCGGTCGAGAGGGAGCGCGCCGTGCTCGAGGCGAGCGGCCTCGCCGACGCGGTCGTGCTCGCCGACGCGCGGTCACCCCTGGGACTCGCCGCGGCCGTCGAGTCGGCCGGCGGGCCTGCGGACGTCACGGTGGTCTGCGTCGACGTGCCGGGCTGCGAGCAGCCGGCGATCCTCGCGACGGCGCAGGGCGGCACGATCATCTTCTTCAGCATGGCGACGAGCTTCGCCGCGGCCGCGCTCGGCGCCGAGGGCCTCGCGGCGGACGTGCGGATGCTCGTCGGCAACGGCTACGTCCCCGGTCATGCCGAGGAGGCCCTGCGGCTCGTGCGCGAGGTGCCGGCCGTCCGCGCGCTCTTCGAGGGCCGGCTGGCCGCCGAGACGGCAGGATCTGAGGCATGAGCCGCACCCACGCCCTTCTCGAGCTCGACCCCGCCGTCGTCCGGCGTGCCCGGGCGCTCGCGAAGAAGGCTGCCGAGCCCGTCGTGAAGATCGCACGGACCCACACGACCGTCTCGGTGGAGCGGGCGACGCTGCGCCTCGCCGGTCTCTCTGGCGCCGACCACGAGCGCGTGCCGTGGGTGAACCACCTCGTGACGGCGGTGCGTGACGAGGTGGGCCTCGAGCACGGTGTCACGACGCCGGTCTACGACGCCCTGCTGCGGGGCGAGGCGCCGGACCTGACGACCCTCGCGCAGAAGGCAGCGAGCGGCAACGTCTCGTTCCGGCTGCCGACCGGACGCGAGGCGACCGCTGCACGGCGTGCTGCAGCCAAGGGCGTCGGAGCCGGACTGCGGACGATCGACCGCTCGCGCGCCACCCGTGAACGCCTGGTGAAGCGCCACGGCGACCCGAGGACGACGCCGTGGATCTACCTCATCGTCGCGACCGGCGACATCTACGAGGACATCCCGCAGGCCCAGGCGGCGGCGCGCGAGGGCGCCGACATCATCGCCGTCATCCGCTCTACGGGGCAGTCGCTGCTCGACTACGTCCCGGAGGGGGCGACGCGCGAGGGCTTCGCCGGCACCTACGCCACGCAGGAGAACTTCCGCCTCATGCGCGCGGCCCTCGACGACGTCAGCAAGGAGCTCGGGCGCTACGTCCGCCTGACCAACTACGCCTCCGGCCTCTGCATGCCCGAGATCGCGGCGCTCGCCGGCATGGAGCGTCTCGACATGATGCTCAACGACTCGATGTACGGCATCCTCTTCCGCGACATCAACCCGATCCGGACCTTCGTCGACCAGCGCTTCTCGCGCCAGGTGCACGCCCGGGCCGGCATCATCATCAACACCGGAGAGGACAACTACCTCACCACGGCCGACGCGGTCGAGGCAGCCCACACCGTCACGGTCAGCCAGCTGCTCAACGAGCGCTTCGCCAAGGAGGCCGGCCTCCAGGACTGGCAGCTCGGCCTCGGGCACGCCTTCGAGATCAACCCCGAGGTCCCGGACAGCTTCCGGATGGAGCTGGCCCACGCCCTCCTGGCCCGACAGCTCTTCCCGCACGCCCCGCTGAAGTGGATGCCGCCGACGAAGCACATGACGGGCGACATCTTCCGTGGCTACCTCCTCGACGGCTTCTTCAACCTCGTCGGCGCGATGACGGGCCAGGGCATCCTGCTCGTCGGGATGATGACCGAGGCCGTCGTCACCCCGTTCCTGTCCGACCGCGACCTGGCGCTGCAGAACGTCCGCTACGTCATGAACGCGGCGAGCGGCCTCGCCGAGGACTTCCACCCGCCGAGGGACGGCTTCATCCAGACCCGCGCCCGTCAGGTGCTCTCCGAGGCGGTCGACCTGCTCGACCGGATCGTGCACGACGCCGACGCAGCGGGCGACGCACCGCTGCTCGCAGCGATCGCCGACGGGACCTTCGGCCTCATGAAGCGCCCCGCCACCGGCGGCAAGGGCCTCGACGGTGTCAGCGAGCGCGCCGACGACTACGACAACCCGGCGACCACCGCCCTCGACGCGTGGACCCCGCCCGCGACCCAGCGGCACACCTCCACGGAGAGGCCCACGCGATGAGCGGCCCCATCGTCCGGCCCTACGGGGACACGACCGGAGACGGCATGGTGCAGATGTCGTTCACCCTGCCGCTGCCGCACGACAAGCGGGCCGAGGGCGCGGCGCTCCAGCTCGCCCGCAAGATGGGACTCGACCCGGCCCTGCTCGTGCACGCCAAGCCGATGGGACCCGACTTCACCTTCTTCGTCGTCTACGGCAGCACGACGCACCTGGTCGACCTCGAGGACGTGCACGTCGTCGAGCGGGAGTACCCCCTGCTGTCGGCCAAGGACGCCAACACGGCGATCAAGAGGCTGCTCCGGCGCCGACTGGTCGTCGTCGGCGCGTGCATCGGCACCGACGCCCACACCGTCGGCATCGACGCCATCCTCAACATCAAGGGCTTCGCCGGCGAGAAGGGCCTGGAGTACTACCGCGAGATCACGGTCGTCAACCTCGGGGCGCAGGTGCTCGTGCCCGACCTCGTCGCCCGGGCCCGCGCCGAGAAGGCCGACGCCGTCCTCGTCAGCCAGGTCGTCACCCAGAAGGACGCGCACATCCACAACACGACCCAGATGTCGGCGGCCTTCCGCGAGGCCTACCCGGCCGGGCAGGTGCCCATCCTCGTCGTGGGAGGGCCACGCTTCGAGGAGGGGTCCGAGGCGACCCTCGGCGTGGACCGCATCTTCGGTCGCGGCACGACACCCGGCGAGGTCGCGAGCCACCTCGTCCACGAGATGACCCGACGAAAGGCGAGACCATGACCGAGCCCACCCAGGTCGAGCCCGCAGAGCCCACCGGGCGCACAACCGCGGCGAGCGTCGGCCGGCGGGTCACCCACCGCCGCTACGTGCCCTACAGCCATGCCCACTACGCCGGCAACCTCGTCGACGGTGCCTACTCGCTCGCCGCGTTCGGCGACGTCGCCACCGAGATGTGCATCGTCACCGACGGCGACGAGGGTCTCTTCGCGTCCTACAGCGACGTGCAGTTCAGGGCTCCGGTCCGCGCCGGCGACGTCATCGAGATCTCGGCCGAGATCGTCAGGGTGGGCACGCGCTCGCGCGAGATGGACTTCGAGGTGCGCGTCGTGGCGCGTGGCCACGCGGCGCGCGGGGCCTCGGCGGCCGCCCCTCTCGACCCGGCGATCGTCGCGACGACCGCGCGAGGCGTCGTCGTCGTGCCCTGAGCGACGACCTCCCGGCGGCACGGCATACGGTGAACCCCGTGCGGCGCCTCCTCCTGTCCCTGATCGCCGGCGGGCTGTTGTGCCTCGCGTTCCCGACGTTCGACGTCTGGGTGGCGGCCCCGCTCGCCCTCGCCCTCTGGGCCTGGGCGTGGACCGGGGTCGGGCCACGCCGCGGCTTCCTCTCCGGGCTCGTCGGCGGACTGGCCTTCTTCGTGCCCTCGCTCAGCTGGTCCGGCATCTACGTCGGCTCCCTGCCCTGGCTCGCCCTCGCGACCCTGGAGGCGCTCTTCCTCGGGCTGGCCGGCGCGCTCTACGGCTGGCTGAGCCGCCGGGGGAGCGTGCGACCGCTGGCCTTCGCGCTCGTGTGGGTCGTGGCCGAGGGCTTCCGGGCACGCGCGCCGTACGGCGGCTTCCCGTGGCTCAAGCTCGCCTTCGGCCAGGCGGACTCACCGTTCGGACGTCTCGTCGCCCTCGGCGGAGCGCCGTTCGTGGGGTTCGTCCTCACCCTGAGCGGCGCCCTGCTCGCCCTCGGCGCCCAGCACGCCGTCGCCGCCGTCGCAGTGCGGCGGGGGACAGCGCCAGGTGGGTCGCCCGCCTCGCGTATGCCGTCACGCCGGGTGGCGCTGCCCGTGGCGGGAGCGCTCGTGCTCGGCCTGGCCGGGCTCGCCGTGCCGCTGCCGACAGACGGCCCCACGGCGCAGTTCCTCGGCGTGCAGGGCAACGTGCCCCACCCCGGTCTCGACTTCAACTCCGAGCGCCGCGCCGTCCTCGACAACCACGTCGCAGCAACGCTCAAGGCCCAGACGGACGTCGACGCCGGGCGGGCGCCGGCGCCGGACCTGGTCGTCTGGCCCGAGAACGCCTCGGACATCGACCCCTTGCGCAACGCCGACGCCAAGGCGGAGATCCTCGCGACCGTCCAGGCCCTGCAGCGGCCGCTCATCGTCGGCGGGCTGCTCGAGGAGCCCGTGGGCTTCGTCTCCAACGTGTCCCTGCTCTTCGAGCCCGGCAAGGGCAACACCGACCGTTACGTGAAGCGGCACCCCGTCCCCTTCGCCGAGTACATCCCCGACCGGGCCTTCTGGCGCAACTTCAGCGCCGAGGTCGACCTCGTGCGCCGCGACTTCGTGCCCGGCCCCCGACCGGGCGTGTTCACGGTGACGACGGCCTCGGGGCAGCAGGTCCGGGCAGGCCTCGCGATCTGCTTCGAGGTGGCCTACGACGACATCATGCGCGACGCCGTGCAGACCGGCGCCAACGTGCTCGTCGTCCAGACGAACAACGCGACCTTCGGCTACACCGCCGAGTCGCCCCAGCAGCTGGCCATCAGCCGGCTTCGCGCCATGGAGTTCGGACGCTCCGTCGTGCACGTCTCGACGGTCGGCCAGAGCGCCCTCATCACGCCCGACGGAACCGCGCACCAGGTCACCTCGTTGTTCACGCAGGCAGTGGTCCGAGGGGCACTACCCTTGCGTGACGCCACGACGCTGGCGACGCGCGTGGGCGAGGCCCCCGAGTGGGTCGCCGCCGCCGCACTGCTGACGATGCTCGCCCTGGGCCTCCGCGGCGGTCGGGGCGCTCGAGGTGGAGGTCCGGAAGTGCCGGACACGACGAAGGACGAGGATGACGACGATGCAGCGTGAGCCGGTGACCCGAGTCGCCGTGCTCATCCCGACGTACAACGAGCGGGACAACCTGCCGGGCATCGTCGCGCGGGTGCGCGCGAGCGTGCCCGCCGCCGACGTCTTCGTGCTCGACGACGGGTCGCCCGACGGCACCGGGCAGATCGCCGATGAGATCGCGGCGTCCGACCCGCAGGTCAACGTCGTGCACCGGGCAGGCAAGGAGGGCCTGGGCAAGGCCTACCTCGCCGGCTTCGCCATCGTCCTCGACCGCGGCTACGACGCCGCCGTCGAGATGGACGCCGACGGCTCGCACCTGCCCGAGCAGCTGCCGTCGCTGCTCGCCGCGCTCGGCGAGGCCGACGTCGTCATCGGGGCCCGCTGGGTCAAGGGCGGCGAGGTGCGCAACTGGCCGGGCCGCCGCAAGGTGCTCTCGGTCGGCGCGAACATCTACACCAAGGTGCTGCTCGGCATGTCGGTCAACGACGCGACGGCCGGCTACCGCGTCTACCGCTCCACGGCGCTGCGGACCATGGGCCTGCAGGGCGTCGAGTCCCAGGGCTACTGCTTCCAGATCGACCTGACGCTGCGTGCCGTGCGTGCCGGACTGACGGTCGTCGAGGTGCCGATCACGTTCGTGGAGCGCGAGGTGGGTGTGTCCAAGATGGGCCAGGACATCGTGCGCGAGGCCCTGACGAGCGTCACCCGCTGGGGCATCGAGCACCGGGTGGGACAGCTGCGCAGCGCCGCCGGCCGCGTGCGGGGCCGGGAGCCTGCCGGAGACCGCTCGTGACCTCCGCCCAGCCGTCGCGGGCCCGCCGGCTGCGACTGACGCGACTCGCCGTCGTCGGGCTGCTGCTCCTGCCCGTCATCGAGATCGTCGTCATCGTCGCCGTCGGGTCGTGGATCGGCGGCTGGCCCACCTTCCTGCTGCTCGTCGCCACCTCGCTCCTGGGCGCCTGGCTCATCCGACGCGAGGGCGGACGTGCGTGGCGCGCGCTGCAGCAGGCCGTCCGTGACGGACGCATGCCGGCACGCGAGATCGCCGACGGCGTCGTCGTGCTCGTCGGTGGGAGCCTGCTGCTCCTGCCCGGCTTCGTCACCGACCTGCTCGGCCTCGTGCTCGTGCTGCCATTCACCAGGCCCGTCGCCCGGAGCCTGCTCGCTGCCGTGATCTCCCGACGGCTGCTCGCGCAGACCGAGCGCTTCGGCGGCCCTGCTGTCACGGGAGCCCCCGACGGATCCGGCTGGGAGCAGCCGACGACTCCCCAGGGCCGCCAGCGCTCGACCTCGAGCGACGAGGTCGTCGAGGGCGAGATCATCGACGACGAGGACTGAGCCGGCTCGTCCCGGCTCACCTGTTCGGCCTTGGTGGAGGTGATCTCGGCACACCCCCGACCGCCACGATCACCTCGAACCGAAGCACCCGGCATACGCCACCTGACGTGCGGGAAGCCCGCCCCCACGAGGATGGTGGTCGGGCTCAGGGCCCGCCGGCATGCGAGAAGCCCGCCCCCACGAGGATGGTGGTCGGGCTCAGGGCCCGCCGGCATGCGAGAAGCCCGCCCCCACGAAGATGGTGGTCGGGCTCAGGGCCCGCCGGCATGCGAGAAGCCCGCCCCCACGAAGATGGTGGTCGGGCTCAGGGCCCGCCGGCATGCGAGAAGCCCGCCCCCACGAAGATGATGGTCGGGCTCAGGGCCCGCCGGCGTGCGAGAAGCCCGCCCCCACGAACGGGGCGGGCTTCCCGGTGGTGCAGTCGGGTGGGGTCAGGCGGTCTTCTTGCGGCGAGGCTTCTCACCACGGGACTCGCGCAGCAGCGTCAGGCGCTCCTCGAGGAGCTCCTCGAGCTCGGGGATGGAGCGACGCTCCAGGAGCATGTCCCAGTGCGTGCGCTGGTGCTTGACCGGCTTGGCCTCGGGTTCGGCGCCGCCGCCCTGCAGCTTGGCGTCGAGACCGCAGCGGCACTCCCAGGTCGGCGGCACGTCGGCCTCGATCGAGAAGGGGAGCTCCGTACGGTGGCCCTCCGGGCACACGTAGGCGGTGAGCTGACGCTCACTCGGGACGACGTTCTCGTCAGATTCCATGCTCCTCGCGCCGAGGTTGGAACCGCGTAGTGCTCGATCGGCCATGTGGACCCCTCCAAGACTTCTGCCCTTGTGACACCTCGCTGGTGTCTTACCCTCACAGACGCTTGAACGAGCGAAACAGTTGACTTGTTCCCCGGGTGGCCGCGAATTGTAGGCCGGTCTCAGATGACGGAGGGGACCGGGTTGCCGGCCTGTTCGATGCCTTCGCGCATGCGCACCCGCGACAGCAGCACGCCGCCGACGGCGAAGAAGACGATGAGGGCGATGATCGCCCACCGGTAGCTGAGGGTGAACTGGTAGACGAGACCGAAGATGAGCGTGCCGAACCAGCTCGTCCCTCGCTCCATCGCCTGGTAGAGGCTGAAGTACTCCGCCTCGCGGCCCCGGGGGATGAGCTGGCTGTAGAGCGAGCGCGACAGGGCCTGGGTGCCGCCGAGGACGATGCCGATGAGCAGTGCGAGCGCCAGGAAGATGACGAGGGACTTCGACGGGACGAGGAAGGCGAAGACGACGACGACGGTCCAGAGGCCGATCCCGTAGAGCACGGTGCGCCACGCGCCGATGGTCGCGGCCACCCGGCCGAAGAGGCGGGCGCCGAAGAACGCGACGAACTGCACGAAGAGAAAGACGCCGAGCACCGTCGTCTCGGAGAAGCCGAGCTCCTTGGAGCCGTAGACGCTCGAGCTGCCGATGACGGTCTGGATGCCGTCGTTGAAGAAGAGGTAGGCGAGCAGGAACATCTTGGTCTGCGGGTAGTTGGCGAGGTCGCGGAACGTGCTGCGCAGCTGGACGATGCTGCCGCGCACGACGCCGGCCGAGCGCTCGACCGGGGTCTCGACCGTGCCGGTCAGGTGCCGCAGGCCGAGGTAGGGGATGATCGTGAACCCCGCCCACCACAGGCCCGCGGACAGGATGCTGATGCGCGTGCTCATGGCGCGGTCGAGGCCGAGGTTCTCGTGGAAGAAGTCGAGGGCGAAGTTGAGGGTCAGCAGGACGCCGCCCCCGAGGTAGCCGAAGGCCCAGCCCTTGGAGGAGACCCGGTCGCGCTCGTTCTCGTTGGCGATGCGGCACAGGATCGAGTCGTAGATGACGAGCGAGGCACCGAGGCAGATGCCGGCGACGACGACGAGGGCAGCGCCCAGCTGCCAGTTGGTGCCGGCGACGAAGAACATCAGGCTGGCCGCGAACGCCCCGACCCACGCGAAGGTCGCGAAGAGGCGCGTCGGTCGGGGGCTTCGGTCCGCGATGGCGCCGATGAAGATGAGGACGATCGCGGAGAGGATGGTCGTGAAGGTCACGGTGAAGAACCACAGCGACCCGGGAGCGACGGGGATGCCGAGCACCGAGAGGTCCGTCGTGCAGTCCTGCCCGCTGGGCAGTCCCGGACAGGCGGCCTGCTCGGCGACCGTCGTGAGGTAGGGGCTCATGAGCACCGTGGCGGTGGTCGTGACGTAGGCCGAGTTGGCCCAGTCGTACCAGTACCAGGCGCGCTGTTCCCTGGTCTCCGGCCGGGCGGCGTTCACGACGACGTGCGACATGCGAGGACTGTCCCACACGGCCGGGCGGCCGGGCAGGGGGAGTGGGGCCAACACGCCGCGCCGACGCCGGCCGTCGCCCCGACCAGGCGTGGTTTAGTCCTAAAGTATCGATGGTGAGCAGCCCAGCGGGGGACCAGGTCGGACGGATCATGCAGGCGTGGCAGCGGGAGCGGCCCGACGTCGACGTGTCGTCCATCGGGATCATCACCCCGGTGTGGCGCCTCGGCGCGATCGTCATGGACCACCGTGCCCGGGTGCTGGTGGCGCTCGGGCTCGAGCAGAGCCACCTCGACGTGCTCGCGACGCTGCGTCGCAGCGGCGAGCCCTACCGCCTCACGGCGGGCGAGCTGTCCCGGCGCTGTCGCGTCACGGCGGGGGCGACGACGCAGCGCGTCCAGGCGATGGAGACCCTCGGGTGGGTCGAGCGGGTCCGTGAGGAGCCCGACCGGCGCACGGTGCACGTGCAGCTCACGCCGCAGGGGCTGGCCCGCCTCGACGGGGTGTTCGCCGAGGTCATGGCCGGTGACGAGGCGCTTCTCGCGGGACTCTCACAACCTCAGCGCACGGCCCTGGAGGACCTGCTCCGCGTGTGGCTGGACGGCCTCGAGGACAGTGGCCCCTCGCTACGCCCGGGCGCCGTCAGCGGTCCGTGAGGACGACGAGCTTCCGGGTGGCACGCGTCATCGCGACGTAGCGGTCGACGGCGCCCTCGATGCCGTCGCCGAAGCGCTCGGGGTCGACGAGCACGACGAGGTCGAACTCGAGCCCCTTGGCCAGCACCGGCGTCAGGGACCGGACGCGCGGCGTCTCCACGAACGTGGGATCGCCGATGACACAGGCGGTTCCGTCGTCATGGGCAGCGAGCCACGTCGCCAGCACCGCGTCGATCTCTGCCGTCATGCCGTGCTCGACGGGGACGCCGCTCTCGCGGACGGAGACCGGGACGTTCGCGTCCG
Organism: Terrabacter carboxydivorans; assembly: GCF_039532035.1. NCBI lineage: Bacteria > Bacillati > Actinomycetota > Actinomycetes > Micrococcales > Intrasporangiaceae > Terrabacter > Terrabacter carboxydivorans. The sequence continues at coordinate 92,124 of NZ_BAAARE010000009.1, forward strand.
GGAGCGCCGCCCGGATGACGGGCTCGGCCTCGGCCATGACCTCGGCCGGGGTGCGGTAGTTGACGCCCAACGTGGCGATGGTGACCCGGTCGAGACCGACGCGGGCGAGGCGCTCGTGCCACGACTCGGTGAAGCCGTGGCGAGCCTGCGCCCGGTCGCCGACGACGGTGAGGCTGCGTGACGGGCACCGGCTGAGCAACATGCGCCACTCGGCGTCGGTGAGCTCTTGGGCCTCGTCCACGACGACGTGGGCGAAGGGCCCGGCCAAGCGGTCCGGTGACCTCCCGAGATCCTCCGTGCCGTCGTCGAGCGCGCCTCGCAGGTCGTCGCCGCGCAGCATCGACATCACGTGCATGTCGGAGTCGTCGGAGGCGATGAGGTGCTCGACGACCTTGGCGCGCTCCTCGCGCTCCGCGGCGAGCTGGCTGTCGTGGCGTCGCCGCCGCCGCGCGGCCTCCGGGTCGCCGAGCCGGCGTCGGGCCGCGTCGAGCAGCGGGAGGTCAGATACGGTCCACGCGTCGGGCTCGGCACGCTGGAGCCGGCGGACCTCGTCGAGCTCCAGCGAGGGTGCGCACCGGCGCAGGTAGGCGGGCACGGTCCACAGGTCACCGACGAGGTCCTCGGCCTCGAGGAGGGGCCAGGACCGCTCGAACAGGGTGCGGAGGTCGCGGTCCTGCTCGATGGCCCGGCGAACCATGGAGGGGGTCGCCTCGAGCTCGACGTCCTGCCCGTCGTCGTCGAGACGCACCTCGAGGTCATGCCGCTCGAGGACGATGGCGACGAGCGCCTCCCACACGTCGTCACGGGCCTCGTTGTGGGGCAGGTGCGCGCCGGCGGCGAAGGCCTCCTGCCAGTCGGCGGGGGAGAGCCACACCTGCGCCCACGGGGTGACCACCTCCGTCCCGCGGGTCGGAGGCTCCTCGTAGAGCCCGACGGCCGGCTCGATCGCGTCGACGAGCGCCGTGGAGGCCTTGAGACGGGCGACCTCCGGCTCGTGCTCTGTCGTCGCTGTCGAGCCCTCGGGCACGAGGTCGCGCAGGGTGCACGTCTGAACGCCCTCCTCGCCGAGGCTCGGCAGGACGTCGGAGACGTAGCTGAGGTACGGCTCGTGCGGTCCCACGAAGAGCACCCCGCCGCGCCGGTGCCCGAGCCGGGGGTCGGAGTAGAGCAGGTATGCCGTCCGGTGCAGTGCCACGACCGTCTTTCCCGTGCCGGGACCACCGTCCACGACGAGCGCGCCACGGGACCCGGCGCGGATGATGGCGTCCTGGTCGGCCTGGATGGTGGCGAGGACGTCGCGCATCCGCGGGGAGCGGCTGGCGCCGAGGGAGGCGATGAAGGCCGACTCGTCATCGAGGGCGGCGCGCCCCTCGAGGCCCTCGGGCGTGAACACCTCGTCCCAGTAGTCGCTGACCCGGTCGCGCGTCCAGCGGTAGCGGCGCCGGCTCGTCAGACCCATCGGGTAGCCGTGCGTGGCGCCGAAGAACGGCTCGGCCGCCGGAGAGCGCCAGTCCACGAGCAGGCGCTCTCCGGCGGCGTCGGTGAGCCCGAGGCGTCCGACGTAGATGGGATGGGAATCATTCTCAAACAGCATGTGGCCGAGACAGAGGTCGAGCCCGAAGCGGCGCAGGGTGCGCAGGCGGGCCGTGAGGCGATGGACCTCCTGGTCGCGGTCGAGGGCGGCCTGGCCGGTGCGAGCGGGTGCGCGTCGGACGGCGTCGAGGCGGTCGGACAGCTCGGCGACGTCTCGTGCCATCGTCTCGGCGATGGCGGCGAAGTGGGCGTCGTCGTGGCCGATGAGCGCCGGGTCGGACTTGGAGATCAGGGTGTCAGGAAGGTCGAAGGCGCTGGTCGTCGGATGGTTCACGGGCTGAGCTCCGTCCCGAGTTCTGGTGTCGAGCCAGCGATTGTGCGCCACCTCAGGGGTCTTGCTGCAAGACCCGGGGTCCGCTATACGTTGGAAGTGGAAGGACGCGATGCGCGTCCTTCCTTTTTTCGTGTGCGGAGCTCGGGTGCCGGAGCTGTCGGGCCGGGCCTGCCGTTCACCTCATAACGCCGATAATCGACATTATGTCACTTTACGGTGGAAGAACCCTCCCCTCAGGGCTGGCACCCGCGGTCCGCAGTCAGCCCTGCTGAGCCGTAACCTGTGCGGTGATGCAGTGCGACTACTTCGACGCCGGCCGCTGCCGCTCCTGTGCCCTGATGGGCGTGCCGTATGCCGTGCAGCTCGCCGACAAGGACGCGCGCTGTCGCTCGGTGCTCGCCGACGTCGCTCCGGACCTCACCTGGCTCGAACCGGTCCCCAGCGCCCAGTCCGCGTTTCGCAACAAGGCCAAGCTCGTCGTCGGTGGCCACGCCGGTGCCGTCACCGTCGGCATCCTCGACGCCGACGCCCGCGGCGTCGACCTGCGGGCCTGCGGGCTGCACGAGCAGCCGCTCCAGGACCTGATCCCCCGGCTGGCCGACGTCGTCGACGAGATCGGGCTCGAGCCCTATGACGTCCGGGCGCGCCGCGGCGAGCTCAAGCACCTCATCCTCACCCTCTCCCCCTCCGGCGAGGTCATGCTCCGCTTCGTGCTGAGGTCACGCCGGCACCTGGCACTGCTGGAGTCGCGACTGCCTCTGGTGCAGGCCAAGCTGCCCGAGGTCGCCGTCGTCTCGGTCAACCTGCAACCCGAGCACAAGGCCGTCCTCGAGGGCGACACCGAGCTCCTCCTGACGCGCCAGGGCGAGCTGGCCATGCCCCTCGGCGAGATCACCCTGTTCCTGCGGCCCAACAGCTTCTTCCAGACCAACACGGCTGTCGCGTCGGCGCTCTACCTCCAGGCGCAGCAGTGGGCGCGCCGGGTGGCACCCGACGTCCTGCTCGACCTCTACTGCGGCGTGGGCGGATTCGCCCTCAACGGTGCGCTGGCCGGTGTCGGCCGAGTCCTGGGTGTCGAGGTCTCTGCGGAGGCGGTCCGCAGTGCCAAGACGAGCGCCGAGCGGCTGCGGGCCGACCATCCCGGGACGGGCCACCTCGAGTTCCGAGTCGGTGACGCCACCGACGTGCAGACCCTCGACCGGCGGCTGCTGAGCGAGACCTCCTCGATGGTGCTCGTCAACCCGCCCCGTCGCGGCATCGGCCCCGATCTCGCGGCCTGGGTCGAGCGGTCGGGCGCCGACAGCCTCGTCTACTCCAGCTGCAACGTCGACAGCCTCGCGGTCGACCTCGCGAGGCTCCCGTCCTACGTGGCCCGCGAGGCCCGGCTCTTCGACATGTTCCCGCAGACCTCCCACCACGAGGTCATCGTCCGGCTCGAACGCCTGTCGAGGCCCTCCGCGGCCTAGCCCTCGTGGCCCCTCGGGCCGCCCTCGCCGACGAGCGGGACGTGACGAGGGCGAGGTCCTCGGGTCTCCCCCGGTGCGTCCCACCACCCGCCCCCGGTTGTTCCGTCTGCCACAGATCTGGCAACCCCCCGCGAACCTCGCGTGCCGGTCGTAGCCTGCGTCCAGGGGTTCGTGGGAGCGAATTCCCTTGTCGCACAGTCAAATCCGGCTATGTGCGCATTCCACCCGGTTTGGGTGATTTGGGGAGGACACAGCATGACAACTCGCCGACGGGGGCTCTATGCGTCCCTGGCAACTCTCGCACTACTCGTACCCGGCTCTGCAGCGGTGGCACAGGCCGCAGCGACCACGACCGCGACGTCCGCGGGACTGCCGGCAGCGGTGGCGGCCGCGCCCGTGCCCATCACGAACCTGCCGATCGTCGCGATCGACCTCACCGACGCCGACACGACCAAGAACTCGCTCGCCTACCTCAACGCCTCGAAGGACAACTCCGTCGGGGCCACGGTCAACCTCGCGGACCCCTCGGATCCCGCTGCAGCGATCGTCGACGCGGCGGCCACGATCAAGGGGCGTGGCAATGCGACCTGGACCTTGGCCAAGAAGCCGTACCAGATCAAGTTCAAGACGGCTGCCGGGCCGCTGGGCATGGAGTCGGCCCGTACCTGGGTCCTGCTGGCCGACCACACGGACCCGTCCCTGATGCGCAACAAGCTGAGCTATGACCTCGCGCGCGGGGTCGGCCTCGCCTACTCACCCGAGTCCCGCTTCGTCGACGTGAAGATCACCGACGTCGACGGCGAGCACCTGCTGGGCAACTACCTGCTGACGGAGAAGACCGAGGTCGGTCCGACCCGGGTCAACCTCACCGACCCGCAGGCCAACCTCGTCGAGCTGGACCAGCTCTACGGCACGGCGGAGCCCTTCTACTTCACGACGACGACGAGCAAGCGCATCTTCACGCTCAAGGACGCACCCGGCGGCGTCAACGCCACGCTGACGCCAGACCAGGCCGCCGGTTGGGCGAGCACGAAGTCCTACCTCAACAGCTTCGAGTCGGCGCTGTACGCGCCCACCCCCGACTGGACGAGGATCAGCTCGATGATCGACGTCGACTCGTTCGTCAAGTACTACTTCGTGCACGAGGTCGCAGAGAACTGGGACTTCAACCGTTCGAGCATGTACTTCTACAAGAACGGCCCCGGTGACAAGCTGCACGCCGGCCCGGTGTGGGACTTCGACCTCTCGCTCGGCAACTTCACGGCCCAGGGGTGGGGCGGAGCGCCGACGTCCGACTACGCCAAGACGACGACCTTCCTGCGGAGCAACACCCACAACTGGTTCGAGCAGCTCATGCGCAACCCGCAGTTCGTCGCCCGCGCGAACGCGCTCTACACGTCCACGGTGCGGCCCAAGGTGAGCGCACTGAAGGCGCAGATCGACACGCTGAAGACCCAGCTGGCCGACTCGGCCACGCACAACTACCAGATCTGGGCCGGCTCGCGTGGCTACGGTCCCACGACGTTCACCAATGGCGTGGCCGCCCTCAAGACGTGGGCGACGGCCCGTGCGGGCTACCTGGCGCAGGCGTACGGATCGAGCCTTCCGACCTTCAGGTTCGCCTCCCACCTCGCCTCGATCGGGTGGCAGCCGGCGGTGTCCGGAGGGATGATCTCCGGGACCATGGGCGAGTCGAGGCGCATGGAGGCGCTCCGCTTCCAGATCGTCAACACGACCCTGACCGGTGGCGTGCAGGGCAACGCGTACGTGCAGAGCCTGGGGTGGCGCGGTTACGGCGCCACGAACGCCGTCGTCGGCACGACGGGCCGCTCGCTCCGGCTCGAGGCGGTGCAGCTGAGGCTCACCGGTGCCCTGGCCACGAACTTCGACCTCTCCTACCGGGTGCACGTGCAGAACATCGGTTGGATGCCGTGGGTCAAGAACGGGGCGACCGCGGGCACGACCGGGCGCTCGCTTCGCATCGAGGCGATCCAGATCCGCCTGCTCGACAAGACGCCGTAGTCGACGGCGCCACGACATCGGCACCCCGGGGCCTCGTCCTCGGGGTGCCGCTTGCCGTCTCGGGCGGCAGTTTCATAATGTCGATTAACGGCGAATAATGTTGTGGCACAAGGGGTTTCGCTACCCTACCCGACGTCCCAGTGCGGCGGCATACTCGTCGAGTGCTCGGAGGACCGCGGGAGCACGGTAGACGCGGTTGCGACGGTGACCGGTCGACTCCAGCAACACTCCGTCGTCCACGAGACGGGCCAGCGCGGCCTGTGCGGTGGGGGCGGAGACCCCCAGCTCTCGGATGACCACGCGCGCCGTGACGACCGGCTGGCGGACCAGCAGGTCGAGGATCGCCCACGGCGCCGATCCGGCCCGGGCCGTGACGACGCCGGCCCATCCCACGTGCACCGAGCGCAGGGTCCCGACGAGGCGCTCACCGATGCGGGTCCCGTTGCGCGCAGCCTCGGCGACGCACCGGAGGATGGGCTCGGCCTCCCCGGTCCGGTAGGCGGTGAGGGCGCTGAAGTAGTCGTCGCGGATGGCGAGCAGGCCGGCGGAGATCGGCACCGTCACCCGGTGGATGGCGCCAGTGTGGAGCAGCACCGAGTGCAGCAGGGCGCGCCCCGTGCGCCCGTTGCCGTCGGTGAACGGGTGGATGGTCTCGAACTGGGCGTGGGCGAGCGCGGCGAGGGCGAGCGGGGGAAGGTCGTCACGGTCCATGAAGGTCACGAGGTCGGCCATGAGGGGCGGGACGTCGGGCGCGACCGGTGGCACGTAGTCGGCGTCACCGGGGTGCAGGGCCGAGCCGCCGACCCACACCTGCTGGTCGCGCCACCGACCGGGCGCGTGGAGCACCTGCTGGGACATCAGCGCGCGGTGCATGGCGAGCACGGCCTCCTCGTCGAGCCGGCCGGCCAGGTCGAGGGCCGCCTGCATGGTGCGCACGTTGGCCAGGATCACCCCGGCGTTCGCGCGGTTGCCCTCACCGATCTCGGCCTCGGCCAGGGCGCGGGAGGACGACGTGAGGTTCTCGATCTGCGAGCTCGCCGCACTCTCGGAGCGCAGGAGGACCGAGGCGAACGGTGCGATCTCCCCCGCTCCCCCGGCGTCGAAGGCGGCGAGCAGTCGCGTGGCCTCGTCCAGGTCGGCCGCGAGGTCGCCGGAGAGCTGGAGCGGGGCGTTGGCGATGAGAGGAACGGTCGCGGCCTCGAACGAGGTCGGGATGGACCGGCGGGACCGCCGGGACACCTCCAGGAGGCCCTCGACGGGCTGCCACGGCACGGTGGCGCGGCCGAGCGCCGGCCAAGGTGTACCCATATAGTTGACGCCTCCCTTGGTAAGGGTTACATCATAACCTTTACCAAGCGAGGTCTCAGGCGTGGGGCACCTCTGCCGGCGCGTCGACGACCCACCACGCGGCATACGGGCTCAACGACGCCCGCCCGTCCGCACCACCGAACACCGGGTAGCCCCCGAGCGCGTCGAAGGGAGCCGTGATCCCGGCGTCGGTGAAGTGACGCAGGTCGACGGTCCGCCACGTGTCGGTCACGTTGTAGACGCACACCATCGGTCCGCTGGGGTGCGTGCGGACCACCGCCAGGACGCCGTCGTCGGTGTCGAGCAGGACACGGGTGGGCCCGGCAGCATGCAGCTGCGGCAGGCCCGCCCGCACCGCGGCCAGGTGACGCAGGCCGAGGAAGACCTTGGCCGGCACGGTCTCGAGGTCGTGCCGGCGAGCGGCCAGACCCCAGTCCAGCCGGCCCCGGTGGGCCCAGCGGTTGTCGTCCTCGTGGCCGCGCTCGAGGGCCCAGAACGGGTCGTTCGGCATGCCGAGCTCGTCCCCGCTCCAGACGACCGGGATGCCACCCCACCCCGCCACGACCGCATGGGCCAGGAAGAGCCGCGCCAGGGCGAGCCCGGTGGCCGACGCGTCACCACGCGCCTCGGCCGCGGCGAGCCCGGTGAGCGAGGCGGCCGTCCCGCTGATGCGCTTGTCCCCGGTGGCCGGGTTGTGCTGGAAGACGAGGCCGTCGGCCCACGTGCCGGGATGCTCACCGGCATACCAGTTCGACAGGAACCGACGGTGGGCATGGCCGTCGAGGCCGGCAGCCGCCGCATCGCCGTCGTCGATCGCCCACCCGATGTCGTCGTGGCAGCTCACGTAGCAGATCCAGGTACCGCTGGGCGGCGTCGTCGGCAGGGCCGACAGGGCCTGCTTCGTCAGGCCCGTGCTGCCGGTGGCCAGCATCGACCACACCTGGACCATGAGGCTGTTGTGGTAGGCGAGGTCGCTGACCCGGCCGGCGTGCTCGCCCTGGCCGAGATACTGCACGAGGTCGCGGGGTCCCACGATCGCCTCGGCCTTGAACGCGAGCGCGGGGCAGGCGATTCGGGCCACTGTGCGCAGGGCCTGGGTGACGGCATGGACCTCGGGCTGGTTCTGGCAGTTGGTCCCGAGCCGCTTCCAGGTGAAGGCGATGGCATCGAGGCGCAGCACCTCGACCCCGAGGTTGGCGAGGTGGAGCACGATGTCGGCGTACTCGACGAGCACGTCGGGATTGGCCCAGTTGACGTCCCACTGCCACTCGTTGAACGTCGTCCAGACCCACCCCTCGAGCGCGTCGTCCCACGTGAAGTTGCCCGGCGCGAAGTCGGGGAAGACCTCCGGGAGGGTCCGCTCGTAGGCGTCCGGCATCACGCGGTCCGGGTAGACGTGGAAGTAGTCGCGGTAGTGCGACTCCCCCGCCCTGGCCCGTCGAGCCCACTCGTGCTCGCGCGCCACGTGGTTGAGCACGAGGTCGAGCACAAGCGAGATGCCCTGTCCCCGAAGGTCGCTCGCGAGGCGCTTCAGGTCGTCGATGTCTCCGAGGTCGGCCCTGACACTGCGGTAGTCCTGCACCGCGTAGCCGCCGTCGTTGTCGCCCTCACGCGGCTGGAGCAGCGGCATGAGGTGCAGGTAGCTGACCCCGAGGTCACGCAGGTAGTCGATGCGACCGCGCAGCCCCTCGAGGTCGCCGGCGAAGCGGTCGGTGTAGCACGCGTAGCCGAACATGCTCGGCTGCTGGAGCCAGTCGGGACGGAGCAGGCGTCGCTGGTCGAGACGACGGAGCTCCGGGGACCGGTCACTGTAGGCCGCGACCGCGCTCTCGATGAGTCGCACGGCGAGGGCCGAGACGTCCCGGTCGGGGTAGAGCACCGCGAGCGCCGCCACGAGGTCGTCGGACCAACGCTCCAGACGCAGCGTGATCGTCTCGCGGTCGGCCTCGTCGAGGCCCTCCAGCACGGAGGTGACGGACTCGGTGGTCGGTCCCACGCCCTGGGCGCCTTCGCTCATGGCCCGATTGAACAGCACTACGCGCTCCGGCGACAGGTGCCGACCGCCGTCACGCGCCGCGTGTCACTCGAAGGGGCTGGGGTCCCCTGCCCCGACCCGGGTCACGACCGGGTGGCCGTCGGAGTAGTCGACGACGGTCGTCGGCTCGAGACCGCACTCCCCCGAGTCGATGACGGCGTCGATGACGTGGTCGAGCCGGTCCTTGATCTCCCAGCCCTCGGTCATCGGCTCGTCGTCGCCCGGGAGCAGGAGCGTGCTCGACAGGATGGGCTCGCCCAGCTCGCGGAGCAGCTCGCGCACGACGGGGTGCTCGGGGATGCGCACGCCCACCGTCTTCTTCTTGGCGTGCAGGAGTCGTCGCGGCACCTCCTTCGTCGCCGGGAGGATGAAGGTGTAGGGACCCGGTGTCACCGCCTTGATGGCGCGGAACACCGAGTTGTCGAGGTGGACGAACTGGCCCAGCTGGGCGAAGTCCGCACAGACGAGCGTGAAGTGGTGCTTGTCGTCCAGGTGTCGGATGCGCAGGATGCGTTCCTTGCCCTCGGGGTTGTCGAGGGAGCACCCGAGGGCGAAGCAGGAGTCGGTGGGGTAGGCGATGAGGCCGCCCGACCGCAGGATCTCGACCGCCTGGCCGATGGCCCGGGGCTGCGGGTCCACCGGGTGGACGTCGAAGTACTTCGCCATGGGCCCAGCCTGCCATGCTGGCCGGCATGACTGAGCATGCGGGTGAGGACCGGGTCGTGTCGGACGCACCGGGGACGGCGGGCACGTCCCCGGACAGGACCGGCGGGACGGACGGGAGCGGCGTGAGCACTGTCGACGGAGCCGACGGCATCGAGGTCGTCGACCACCCCGTCGACGGCGGGCACGGTCGGTTCGAGCTGCGTGAGCGGGGTGAGGTCATCGGCATCGCGAGCTACGCGGTCGTCGCGGGCGACGCCTCCGACGGTGCGGACCGCGTCGTGTTCTTCCACACCGAGGTGCGCCCCGACCACGAGGGTCAGGGGCTGGCTGCGCGCCTCGCCTCGACGGCCCTCGACGCGACGGTGGCCTCCGGGCGGTCGATCGTCGCGCTGTGTCCCTACGTCAAGGCCTACCTGGGCCGTCACCCCGAGCCGTATGCCGGCCACGTCCTCGCGCCGACGCCGGCCGACCTCGAGGCGGCCGACCGGGCCTCCCGCGTGGCGGGCTGAGGCGCCAGGGCCGTCCCGCCAGGTTCCGGGGGGTGCTGACCGAGCTTGTCCCTCCCGGTCAGGCAGGAGTGACCAGTCGTGCATCTCTCCTGCCTGACGTGGGTCAGTCGTGGGCCGGTCGTGGGCCGGTCGTGGGTCACTCCGGGGTCAGTCCGGGGTCACTGCTTGCCGAAGTAGGCGCTCGCCTGCATGGCGTCGACGACGGACTGCCCGCCGTGGGCGTTCGTGGACCAGCCGAGCAGGTCGAGACCCGCGTCGGCACCGATGACCGCTGGGGCGATGGTGGGGACCGCGGCCGAGACCATCGCGGACCACTTCGAGATCTTGACCTCGGGACCGTGGGCCGGGTTGATGGCGATCTGCGTGCCGAGCGCGTTGGGGAGCGGGGTGTCACCGACCGGCGGCGCGTGGTCGACGAACGAGCCGAGCGGGTTCTGCAGGGTCGTCAGGATCTCCCCACGCACGTGGTAGTTGCGGATCTGGTCCGGTGAGTAGCCCGACTCCCCCGCACCCATGTGCATCGCGGTCTCTACCGTGTTGGGGTGGACTCCGGCGGCGTTGAAGGTGACCGCCGGGATCTCGGTCGCCACCGAGGCGGTGCTCGCCAGGCCGCCGCCGAGGGAGTGGCCGGTGAGGACCATGTTCTCGCTGCCGACGGACCGCTCGAGCGTCTGTGCCAGGCGGATGGCCTGCTCGTGCGGGGCACTCTGAAGGCCGATGCCCTGCTGGAGGTTGGTGCCCCAGTCGCTCATCGAGGTGGTGCCGGCGTAGGCCAGGACGTACTGGCCGGCGTCGTTGCGGTAGACGGCGGCGTCGAACCCGCCCGAGGTGTGCAGTCCGGCCGGATCGATCCCGAGCCGGCGCAGCGCGTCGCCGTCGAGCGGCGTCCAGCCGTCGACGGGGCGGGGCGCGTAGACGTTGTCGGCGATGTCGGCCAGTTTCAGGTCGATGGGCTGGGGCGACGTGCCGCGTGCCTGGTCGGCGAAGGACGTCGGCCACGCCGCCGCGCCGACGGTGGCGCTCCCCCCGAGGCCCGGGAACAGCCCCGGAAAGGGTCCGGACGGACCGGACGAGCCGAGCGGCCCGAGCGGACCGAGCGGCCCGAGCGGACCGAGGGGGCCGAGGGGGCTGACGGACCCGCCGGCTGACTGGCTCGTCCCGCGCTGCGCCCGGGCGTTGTCGGTCAGCCGGCGTGACATGGCGTCGAGCGTGGAGCCGAGGGCACCGAGCGAGGCCGAGGTGGTGCGCCAACGGTCCTGCGCCGACTGGGCGTCGTCGCCGCCCCACGAGCGACCGATGACGGCGAGCGCCCGCGTCCCGGTCGACCGGATGCCGTCGACCTCGGCGGCGCACGCGGTGAGCTCACGCGCGGTGCGCTCGAGGGACTCGGGATCGGCACCCTTGCGGTAGAGCACGTCTGGCCTCCTGTCGATGGTGGGCCCCACGGTAGGTGGCCCCGCCGGGCGGGTCCATGGGGAGGACTCCCCGCGTGTCGCACCGCGTCCGGGCGACGGCGAGCTCACGGGGCGAGTCCGCCGCTGGCCGCCCGCACTCCCCCACCCCGCGTGCGAGCCCGCCGACCAGCGACATGGACAGCCGGACGGCCCCGGTCGGACCACGTGGTCCGACCGGGGCCGCCAGGCGCCGAACGCCAGGGCCGAGGATCAGCGCCGCAGGTCGGTCAGCATCGACTCGAAGGGCGTCACCTGGGCGAAGGGGTCGACGCGGGCGGCGCGCGGCGAGCCCTGCACGAGCGCGGCGAAGGCCGCGCCCGACCGCTCGATGCGCTCCCCGAGACGGCCTGCGTCGACACTGCCCCAGTCCTCGCTGGCCGCGAACACCGCGACCGGCGCGACGAGCGCTCCGAGGTGGGCGAAGAGCGGCCGCAGCGCGTGGTCGATGGCGAGCGAGTGGCGGGCCGTGCCTCCGGTCGCGCCGAGCAGCACCGGGGTGTCGCGCAGCGCGTCCTTCGGCAACACGTCGACGAGCATCTTGAACAGCCCGCTGTACGACGCGGCATACACGGGGGTAGCGACGACGACGGCGTCGGCCTCGACGATGGCGTCGAGGCGCACCTGCAGGTCGGGCGAGGCGAAGCCCGTGAGCACGTTGTTGGTCAGGTCGTGGGCCACGTCGCGCACGTCGACGACCTCGACGACGACCTCGCTGGGTGCGAGGGCACGGACCGTCGCCTCGGTGAGGCGGTCGGCGAGCAGCCGCGTCGAGGACGGCTGGGTCACGCCGGCCGTGACGACGGCGAGGTGGAAGGGGGTCTGCGTGGTCACTTGGTCACCTCCAGGGTGGTCGGCTCGGGCGAGGCGCCGGTGACGTCGTCGCCGGCGGCGTAGACGGTGGTGTCGTGGCCGCCACCGGCGGCGGCGACCCGGGCGGCGTGGGTCGGGGCGTCCGGCACGTGCGCGGGCTTGAGGGCTGCGAACTCCTTGCGGAGCACCGGCACGACCTCCTCGCCGAGGATGTCGAGCTGCTCGAGGACGGTCTTGAGCGGGAGCCCGGCGTGGTCGACGAGCCACAGCTGGCGCTGGTAGTCGCCGGCGTAGTCACGGAAGGACAGGGTGCGCTCGATGACCTCCTGCGGGCTGCCGACGGTCAGCGGCGTCTGGCTGGTGAACTCCTCCAGCGACGGGCCGTGCCCGTAGACGGGCGCGTTGTCGAAGTAGGGACGGAACTCGCGGACGGCGTCCTGGCTGTTCTTGCGCATGAAGACCTGGCCGCCGAGGCCGACGATGGCCTGGTCGGCACTGCCGTGACCGTAGTGCTCGAAGCGGCGACGGTAGAGCTGGACCATCTGCTTGGTGTGGCTGGCCGGCCAGAAGATGTGGTTGGAGAAGAAGCCGTCGCCGTAGTAGGCGGCCTGCTCGGCGATCTCGGGGCTGCGGATCGAGCCGTGCCACACGAACGGCGGCATGCCGTCGAGCGGGCGCGGCGTGGAGGTGAAGCCCTGCAGGGGCGTGCGGTACTTCCCCTGCCAGTCCACGACGTCCTCGCGCCACAGGCGGTGCAGCAGCGCGTAGTTCTCGATCGCGAGCGGGATGCCGTCGCGGATGTCCTTGCCGAACCACGGGTAGACCGGGCCGGTGTTCCCGCGCCCGAGCATGAGGTCCATGCGGCCGTCGCTGAGGTGCTGGAGGTAGGCGTAGTCCTGGGCGATCCGGACGGGGTCGTTGGTCGTGATGAGGGTCGTCGAGGTGGACAGCACGAGGCGCTCGGTCTGTGCCGCGACCGCGGAGAGCAGCACGGGCGGGTTGGCCGGAGCGGCGAACGGCGGGTTGTGGTGCTCCCCCGTCGCGAACACGTCGAGACCGACCTCCTCCGCCTTGCGGGCGATGGCGACGGTGGCCTTGATGCGCTCGTGCTCGGTCGGCGTGCGCCCCGTCGTCGGGTCGGTCGTGACGTCGCCGACGGTGAAGATCCCGAACTGCATGTGTCCCAGCTCCTTTTGATTGACGATTCAATCATACCGAACGTCGCACGCCCCTCGCCCATTCCCGCGCGGCGCACCGCCCGTCGGGCCCTGTGGCATCCTGTCGCGGTGAGCGCAGAGATCTCCCCCAAGGACCGCTTCATCACGGTCTACGGGCGCAACCCCGTGCACGAGGTCCTCCTCGACGACTCGGTCCACGTCGACAAGGTCGTCATCGCCGACGGGGCGCGGGGCAGCGGCCTGCGCGAGATCCAGCAGGCCGCCCGCCGACGGGGCGTCGAGGTGCAGCACGCCAGCGCCGAGCGGGTCAAGAAGCTCGCGGGCAACGGCCGCCAGGACCAAGGTGTCTTCGCCGACGTCGTGGCCCCCCGCATGCGGCCCCTCGACGTCGCGCTCGAGCAGGACCTGGCGTCGCTTCGAGCCGTCCTCGTGCTCGACGGGGTGACCACCCCGGCCAACGTCGGGATGATCCTGCGCTCCGCCACCGCCGCGGGGGTCGACGGCATCGTCGTGCCGCGCAAGGGAGTCGCGTCGCTCGACCCGCTCGTGGTCAAGGCGTCGGCCGGGGTCGCCTTCCGGGCGCCGATCCTCAAGGCCTTCACGGCCGCGGAGGCTGTCGGATCCCTCAAGCGGCAGGGCTTCCACGTCGTCGGGCTCGACGCCGGCGGCGACGACGACCTCTTCGCCGCCCACCTGCCCGAGCCGGTCGCGTTCGTCCTCGGCAGCGAGACCGCCGGGCTCACCCCCGAGGTCGCCGACCTCGTCGACACGTGGGTGTCGATCCCCATGGCGGCCGGGGTCGAGTCGCTCAACGTCTCCGCGGCCGCAGCGGTCGTCTGCTTCGAGCTCGTCCGCCGCTCCCGCCTCTGACGCGGTTCGGACTCCCCGCCCGACCGCCGTCGGGTATGCCGTGTGGTCCCTTCCGGACGCGCTGGACGCGGCCGTCCCCGCGGGTCGCACCCGGTCGGCTGGTCGCCGGGTCAGCCGGCCCACTTCTCGGCGAGGGCCCGCACGACCTTGATGTCGCGGGCGGTCCCGGTCACTCCCGCGAGGCGCTCGAGCCTCGCGTTGGTCAGCTTCGCCTGGTGGGCGGGCTTGGTGAGGAAGAGGAGCACGTCGTCGCCGAGGACGACGACGCGCTCTCCGGGCTCCTCCCACGACTCGAGTGCCCGCCGCCCCTCGGCGTCGATGCCACCGGTGGTGAAGGTGACGTAGCGCCTCGCGTCCGCGCCCAGCGGTGAGTCGGCAGCGTCGGCAACGGCCGCCGTGCGTCGCAGCTCGGCGGGCGTCCGGACCACCACGGGCACGTCGAACCCGAACTCGTCGCTGACGAGGCTGCGCAGGGCTGCCTCGACCTTTGCGCCGCTGCGCATCGACGAGCTCACCCGGACGTTGCCGCTCTGGATGTGGGTGACCACGTCGCCGAACCCGTTGTCGGACAGGTGCGCTCGCAGCCGCTCCATCTTCACCCAGCGCTGGCCGACGTTGACGGCCCGGAGGAAGCAGATGTAGGTGGCCACGGCTCAGACCCCCTCGGGGGTGAGGGAGACAGTGCCCCGGCCGACGCGGTCGACACGCCCTCCGACGTGGATGCCACCCTGTGCGGCGATCTCGAGCAGCAGCCTCGACGGCCGACCCACCGCGGCGCCCTGGCTCACCTCGAGCGACACCTCGCGAGTGCCCTGTGCGACGAGCCAGCCGCCGAGGTTGGCGCACGCCGACCCGGTGGCCGGGTCCTCGAGGACGGCCTGCCCCTGCGTGTAGAAGAGGCGGGCCTCGATGCTCCGGGGCCCGCTCCAGGCCCACGCGTAGACGTGGGGTGGCCGACCCGGCGAGGTCATGTGCTCCGCCATCAGGTGCGCGTCAGGGTCGCAGGCGCGGACGCTGTCGACGTCGTCGAGCCGCACGACGAGCTGTTCGACACCCGTGTCGACCCAGCTCGCGTCGGAGCGCACGAGCGCCGCCGGGGCGACCCCCAGCGCTTGGGCGAGCTCCGCTCCGGTCGGGGCCACCTCCCGAAGCCGTGCCGGTCGTGCGGTCAGCCGCCACCCGGCGTCGGTCCGGACGACGGGGATCCGGCCGGCCGGCATCGACAGGTGCACGGTGTCGGTGCGGCTGCCGGTCCCACCGGTGACGCCCAGGCCGGCGACGACCTCCGCCGTGCCGAGCGTCGGGTGGCCCGCGAACGGCATCTCGTGCTGCGGCGTGAAGATGCGCACGTCCGCCTCTCCCGGCGCGCCCTGTCCCGACGAGGTGACGAAGGTCGACTCGCTGAGGTTGAACTGCCGCGCCCAGGCCAGCATCTCCTCGTCGGTGAGGCCCCCCGACTCCGGGAAGACGCACAGCGGGTTGCCCGAGAAGGGCCGGCCGGCGATGGAGAAGACGTTGAGCAGCTCGAAGGCGAGGTCCATGGGACCGAGTCTGCCGGAGCGTCGGTGGTCGGCGGGGGCCGGAGGACACGCACGCCGATACTGTGGCGGTCATGGCCACCCCTGACGGCGTCGTTCCCGGCAACATCTACCTCTTCCGGCACGGCGAGACGGAGTGGTCGCTGAGCGGGCAGCACACCGGCACCACCGACCTCCCGCTCCTGCCCGAGGGTGAGGCCGCGGCCCGCGAGCTCGCCGACGTGCTGCGCAAGCACCGGTTCGAGCGCGTGCTCGTCTCCCCGCTGCAGCGTGCCAAGCGCACGGCCGAGCTGGCGGGTCTCGGCGACTTCGAGGTCGAGCCGCTCCTGCGCGAGTGGGACTACGGCGCCTACGAGGGCGTCACGACGAAGCAGATCAGTGCCGAGATCGGCCACCCGTGGGAGGTGTTCGTCGACGGCGTGCAGCCCGGCGTCACCCCGGGCGAGACCATCGAGGAGGTGTCGGCCCGCGCCCAGCAGGTCATCGACAAGGTCTGGCCCGACCTCGAGCACGGCGACGTCGCCCTCTTCGGCCACGGCCATGCCCTGCGCGTGCTGACCGCCACCTTCCTCGGGGTGGACCCGCGCTTCGGCCAGCAGCTCGTCCTCGATGCCGGCTCGATGAGCGTCCTGACCCACCACCGCTCGACCCGCTGCCTCGGGATGTACAACCTCTCGCCCTGGCGCCTGCTCTCCGAGGACTGACCACGACGGGGCGTTCGCGTATGCCGGGTGCCAGGGCTCACGGCATACGCGGGCTGGTCCGTGGCTCAGGCCTGCCCACGCCCCGTCAGGGGCGTCGTCCGCTCCCGGACCGAGCCGTCAGTCGCGGGGAAGCTCCCAGGTGTGCACCGGCTCGTTGGCCATCATGCCGTCGATGTAGTGGCGCAGCATCTCTCGAAGGGCCTTGTCGCGCGGCAGGCCCCGGGCCTCGAGCCGGGCCACGCACTCGGTCTGCCACGACGCACCGTTGACCCCGAGCAGGCACCGCTGCTCGATGATCGTCAGGAAGCGGTCGCGGACCGCCGCGGAGACGCCCCACCGCTCGAGACCCTCGTGGGCCATGGGCAGCAGGCGCCGCAGCACGAGCTCGGCGGCCGGCACGTCGCCGAAGCCGGGCCAGTAGGTGCGGGCGTCGATGCCCAGACGCGCGCCCTCCTCGAAGTTGGCCTCGGCGGCCGAGAAGCTCATCCGGGTCCACACCGGACGGTCCTCCTCGGCGAGCACGCGCATCGTGCCGTAGTAGAAGGCGGCGTTGGCCATGACGTCGGCGATGCTCGGGCCCGCCGGGAGCACACGGTTCTCGACGCGCAGGTGCGGGCGACCGCCGACGATGTCGTAGATGGGGCGGTTCCAGCGGTAGACGGTGCCGTTGTGCAGCCGCAGCTCCTTGAGCTCCGGGACCTCGCCCCGCTCGAAGACCTCCTCCGGCTCCTCGTCGTAGAGCTCGGGCAGCAGGGCCGGGAAGTAGCGGACGTTCTCCTCGAAGAGGTCGAAGATCGAGGTGATCCACCGCTCGCCGAACCAGACCCGAGGACGCACGCCCTGGTTCTTCAGCTCGACCGAGCGCGTGTCGGTGGCCTGGGTGAACAGCGGGATGCGCGTCTCGGCCCACAGGCGCTGCCCGAGGAAGAAGGGAGAGTTGGCGCCGAGCGCGAGCTGGGGGCCGGCGAGCACCTGGGCGGCGTTCCAGTGGTCGGCGAAGCGCTCGGGCTGCACCTGCAGGTGCAGCTGGATCGAGGTGCACGCCGACTCGGGGGCGAGGCTGTCGGAGTAGCGCGCGATGCGCTCCCCCGTCGGGCCCTCGAGCTCGAGCCAGACGTCCTCGCCACGGGCGTCGAGGACGGCGTTGTTGAGGGCGGCGTAGCGGATGTTCTCGCTGATCCAGTCGCCCTCGAAGTGCTCGGGCATGACGGTCGGCAGGATGCCGATGGCCACGATGCCGGCATGGGCCTCGGCGGCCTTGGCCGAGGCCCGGTTCAGCGACTCGCGCAGCAGCTGCTCGAGCTCGATGGCGGAGTCACCCGGCAGCGGGCGCGGGTGGACGTTGAGCTCGATGTTGTAGCGCGCGAGCTCGGTCTGGTAGTCCTCGTCGGCGATCTGCTCGAGCACGCTCTTGTTGTCGAGCTTGGGACCGAGGTCCTCGTTGACGAGGTTGAGCTCGATCTCGAGACCCGTCATGGGGCGGTCGAACTCGAACTCGCTCTTGCCGAGCATGCGCTCGAACACGTCGAGGTCGCGGCGCACCTTCTCGCGGTACTGCTGCCGCTGCTCGCGGGTGTATCTGGCCTGCTCGACGTCGGCTCCCACGTGAGGAGACAACCACACTCGGGGTCCCGGCGCGAGGGGCGCACGCGAAGCGGTCACCCGCGGGTCGTTCTCGCCCCACGCGGTGACCGCTCCGATGTGGCGGCTCAGCCCTCGAAGGCCTCCGGCGGCGGGCAGGAGCAGACGAGGTTGCGGTCGCCGTAGGCGCCGTCGATGCGGCTGACCGGCGGCCAGTACTTGTCGGCGGCGTGGACGCCGACCGGGAAGGCGGCGGCGGTGCGGTCGTAGGGGTGGTCCCACTCCCCCGCGATGTTGAGCGCCGTGTGGGGCGCGTGCCGCAGCATGCTGTCCCCGACGGCGACCTCGCCGCCGCGGATCGCCTCGATCTCGCCGCGGATCGCGATCATCGCGTCGCAGAACCGGTCGAGCTCGTAGAGGTTCTCGGACTCGGTCGGCTCGACCATGAGCGTGCCGGCGACCGGGAAGCTCATCGTCGGCGCGTGGAAGCCGTAGTCGACGAGGCGCTTGGCGATGTCGTCGACCGTGACACCCGTCTCGGCCGTGATCTGACGGACGTCGAGGATGCACTCGTGGGCGACGAGTCCGTCGTGGCCCGAGTAGAGCACCGGGTAGTGCTCGCGCAGCCGCGCCGCGATGTAGTTGGCGCCCAGGACGGCCATCTGGGTGGCGTGGCGCAGGCCCTCGCCGCCCATGAGGCGCACGTAGGCCCACGAGATCGGCAGGATGCTCGCGGAGCCGTAGGGAGCCGCCGACACGGGCCCGACCCCGGTGTCGGGGCCGGCCTCCGCGGCGAGCGGGTGGTTGGGCAGGTGCGGCGCGAGGTGCGACCGGACCGCCACCGGGCCGACACCGGGACCACCGCCGCCGTGCGGGATGCAGAAGGTCTTGTGCAGGTTGAGGTGGCTGACGTCGGCGCCGAACTTGCCCGGCTGGGCGAGACCGACGAGAGCGTTGAGGTTGGCCCCGTCGACGTAGACCTGGCCGCCCGCCTCGTGGACGAGCTCGCACAGCTCGGTGATGGTGTCCTCGTAGACGCCGTGCGTCGAGGGGTAGGTCACCATGATCGCGGCGAGGTCGTCGCGGTGGGCCTCGACCTTGGCGCGGAGGTCGTCCATGTCGACGGTGCCGCCCGCGGCCGTCTTGACGACGACGACCTTGAGACCGGCCATGACGGCCGAGGCGGCGTTGGTGCCGTGGGCGCTGGCGGGGATGAGGCAGACGCGTCGGTGGCCCTCGCCGCGCGCCTGGTGGTACGCGTGGATCGCGAGCAGGCCGGCGAACTCGCCCTGGGAGCCGGCGTTGGGCTGGAGCGACACGGCGTCGTAGCCGGTGATCTCGCACAGCCACCCCGACAGGTCGTCGATGAGGGCGCGGATGCCCTCGGTCTGCTCCGCCGGGGCGAACGGGTGGAGGTTGGCGAACTCCGGCCAGGTGATGGCCTCCATCTCCGTCGTCGCGTTGAGCTTCATCGTGCACGAGCCGAGCGGGATCATGCCGCGGTCGAGCGCGAAGTCGCGGTCGGAGAGACGGCGCAGGTAGCGCAGCATCGCCGTCTCGGAGTGGTGCGCGTGGAAGACCGGGTGCGTCAGGAACTCGGTCGTGCGCTGCAGACCCTCGGGTATGCCGTGTGCACCCGACTCGACAGCACGCGCCGCCACGTCGTCTGACGCGGTGCCGCCGAAGCCGTCGAGAACCGCGAGCACCGTTGCGGGCGTGGACGTCTCGTCGAGGCTCAGGGAGACGCGGTCGCCGTCGACGCGCCACACGTTGATTCCGCGGTCGGAGAAGGAGGCGACGACCTCGTCGGCGCGACCGGGCACCACGACGGTCAGGGTGTCGAAGTACGACGTCGTCTCCACGTCGAGACCGCCGTCGACCAGCGCGCCGCGCAGGCCGGCGGTGAGCGCACCGACGCGCCTGGCGATGGCCACGAGGCCGGCGGGGCCGTGCCACACGGCATACATGCTCGCCATGACCGCGAGGAGGACCTGCGCGGTGCAGATGTTGGAGGTCGCCTTCTCGCGACGGATGTGCTGCTCGCGGGTCTGCAGGGCGAGGCGGTAGGCCTGGTGTCCCTCGGCGTCGACGGAGACCCCGACGAGGCGTCCGGGGATCTGGCGCTCGAGCCCGCGGTGGACGGCCATGTAGCCGGCGTGCGGACCGCCGAAGCCCATCGGCACACCGAAGCGCTGGGCGCTGCCCACGGCGATGTCGGCGCCCCACTCGCCGGGCGCCGCGGCGAGCGTCAGGGCGAGCAGGTCGGCGCAGGCCGTGACCAGGCCCTTGGCCTCGTGCACGGCACCGGTGAGCGGCGCCCAGTCGACGAGCTCGCCGGTGGCGTCGGGGTACTGCACCATGGCGCCCACGACAGCCTTGCCGTCCGCGGCGGCGGACAGCGACTCGGCGTCGGTCACGCCGCGCAGGTCCGTGACGAGCAGGGGAAGGCCGAGGGCCTCGGCGCGCGTGCGCATGACGGCGATCGTCTGCGGGAAGAGCCGCTCGTCGACGAGGACGACGGCGTCCGCGGCCGCCTTGCTCGCCCGGCGCATGAGCGACATGGCCTCGGCCGCGGCGGTCGACTCGTCGAGCAGCGAGGAGCCCGCGACGTCGAGCCCCGTCAGGTCGGTGACGACCGTCTGGAAGTTGAGCAGGGCCTCGAGGCGGCCCTGGGAGATCTCCGGCTGGTAGGGCGTGTAGGCGGTGTACCACGCCGGGTTCTCGAGGACGTTGCGGCGCACGACCGGAGGAGTCACGGTGCCGTAGTAGCCGAGGCCGATGAGCGAGGTGAGCACCGTGTTGCGGGAGGCGAACCCTCGCAGCTCCTCGATGACGGCGCTCTCGCTCGCCGCCGCCTCGACCCGGAGCGGTGACTCGGAGCGGATGGCGCCGGGGATGGCGCGGTCGCACATGGCGTCGAGGCTGGGCTGTCCCACCACCTCGAGCATGTGGCGCACGTCGTCACCGGCCGGTCCGACGTGGCGGCTGACGAAGTCGGCCATCACCGTCTCGCTGGACGTTCCGGTGGTGACGGGCACGAGGTGGTCGATCGACATGCGGGGCTCCTGACGGGTTCGAGCGGACGACACACGCTCCCCGTCTGTCGAGCCCGGTGAAGGGACCTCTCCAGAGTTGCCTCACCCGCGTGGTCCTGGCGCCTGAGAGGTTCCGGGGATGTTGCCCCTTCGGCGCCTCGCAGGTGCTGCGCACCCCGAGGACTCTCCCACGCAGGGTCGATCGGCACTGTCGAATCTACCAGCAGGCGCTGGAAGTCCGGTCACGCGAACGGCCCGGCCGGGATGTCCGGACGGGCCGTGCCGCAAGAGGTGGCGCAGGCGGGCTGCGTCGGCTGGTGGTGGGTGGTCAGGCCATCCGGCGGGCCTGACGGCGGGCGGTCAGCTCGTCGTCAGGGTGCTCGAGGGCGGTGTCGTCGTCGGCCCGCTCGCTCGGCAGGTGGGCGAGCTCGCCCTCGACCTCGCGCCAGACGCGTCCGACGGCGATGCCGAAGACACCCTGTCCGCCCTGGACGAGGTCGATGACCTCGTCGGCCGAGGTGCACTCGTAGACCGAGGCGCCGTCGCTCATCAGGGTGATCTGGGCGAGGTCCTCGACGCCGCGCTCACGCAGGTGGCTGATGGCGACCCGGATCTGCTGGAGCGAGACCCCGGTGTCGAGGAGGCGCTTGACGACCTTGAGGACGAGGATGTCGCGGAAGCCGTAGAGGCGCTGGGTGCCCGACCCGGTCGCGCTGCGCACGGACGGCTCGACGAGGCCGGTGCGAGCCCAGTAGTCGAGCTGCCGGTAGGTGATGCCGGCAGCCTTGCAGGCCGTCGGCCCGCGGTAGCCGCTGTCGACGTCGAGCTCGGGCAGGTCGTCGGTGAACAGCAGGCCCTGGGACCCGACGGGCAGGGCCCGACCGGTGTCACGCGCGTCCTCGATGGCGGCCATGCCGTCCTCCTCGTGCTCAGGCTGCGAATCGCGGTGGTGCGAACGCGCAGACGACATCCAGATAACTACACTCACGTCGTTCTCTGACGGTAGGCCGCGTCCCGCCTCCGGTCAATCACCCTCGCGGTCGGGCGACGGGCGTGTCGGGGTCGAGACGCAAGCTTATATGTCTACCTGAAGGTCAGAGTCTGTGGACGGGCAGCCCCGTCGATCCTGGTCAGTCGGGGCGGTCGGGCAGGTCCGGTCGGTCGCCGGGCTCCTGCGACTCGGGCGACGGGCCCTCGAAGTCCTCGGCCGAGACGTGGTCGAGGAACTCCTTGAAGCGCTCGACCTCGTCGTCTTCCTCCGAAGAGACGACGATCGCGGCCTCGTCGAGGATGGCCGGCTCGACCAGCACCTTGGCGCCCGTGCGCAGGGCGAGCGCGATGGCGTCGCTGGCGCGCGAGCCCACCTCGACCTTGCCGTCGATGACGAGGGCCGCGTGGAAGACGGAGTCCTTGAGCGCGACGATGCGCACCTCGGTCAGCTCGTGCCCGAGGACGGCCAGCAGGTCACGCATGAGGTCGTGGGTCAGGGGGCGGGGTGGCACGACGCCCTGCTGGGCATAGGTGATCGCGGCAGCCTCGGCGGCCCCGATCCAGATCGGCAGGTATCGCCCTCCGTCCCGCTCCCGGAGCAGCACGATCGGGTGGTTCGTGGGCATCTCGACACGGACGCCCAGGACATCGACCTCTCTCACTCCTCCACCGTACCCCGGCCCGTGGCCGGGACGGACGGGCCTCAGCGGGAGAGGCCCGCGCGGACCAGCGCGACGTGGAGCGCGATGCAGGCAGAGGCGATCTCGGCGGCCCGCTCCTCGCGGGTGCCGCTCCCCCGCCGGGTGGCCAGCACCTGGTCGACGAGTCCGACCTCGCGGTCGGCGGCCGTGCGGAACGGGCGCAGGTGGCGCGGCTCCAGCCCGTGGTCGGACAGGGTGCGGGCGGCAGCGGCGATCGAGAGCGCCTCGTGCCCGAAGTGGCCCCGGTCGTCGGGCTGCAGCAGGCCGTACGTCTCCAGGGCGTGCATCGTCGCGCGGTCGATCCCGGTCGCCTCGCGCAGCTCGGGGCCGGTGAGGGCCACGTCGGGTCGAGGGAGCAGGTCAGCGGGACCGGGCACGTCGGGGTCCGGACCCGGAGCGGGCGGCTGCGGACGTCCGCCGGGGTCGTCCCCCGGCTCGGAGAGGCCGCGGTCGAGGGCGTCGAGGGCCTCCCGGATGACCTTGAGCGGCCAGTAGCGGTCACGCTGCGCCGTCAGGACGTAGCGCAGGCGGCGCACGTCGTCCTCCGTGTAGGTGCGGTACCCCGAGGCGGTGCGGTGGGGCAGGACGAGCCCCTCGGCCTCGAGGAAGCGGATCTTCGAGGCCGTGACGTCCGGGAAGTCCGCGGACAGCGCGGCGAGAACCTTGCCGATCGTCAACCGTCGTGGGGCGGGCGCGGCCGCGTCGCCCGCCACCGAGCCAGCGGTCATGCCGATGCGGTCTGGGGCGCTCCGGACGAGTAGTAGACGAGCCGGAACTTGCCGATCTGGACCTCGTCGCCGAGCTGCAGGGGCGCCTCGTCGATGCGCTGCCGGTTGACGTAGGTGCCGTTGAGCGAGCCGGCGTCCCGCACGAGGTAGCCGCCGCCCTGGGCGACGAACAGGGCGTGCTTGCGCGAGACGGTCACGTCGTCGAGGAAGATGTCCGAGTCCGGGTGACGGCCGGCGGCCACCTGCTGGTCGTCGAGCAGGAAGCGGGCGCCGGTGTTGGGCCCCCGGAGAACCACGAGCAGGGCCGTGCCCGGTCGCAGTGCGTCGATGGTGGCCTGGTCCTCGGCCGAAAGGCCGCGCGGCACGACGGTGTCGACGTGGTCGCTGTCCTGCGACGGCACGCCCTGGAACCGCATGGTGCGGGGTTCGACGTCCATGTCGTCGTGGTCGGGCGGGTTGCTCGACATGCGGTCCTCCTCTGTGGTGCGGGCGGATTCGGGTGCATCCACTCTAGTAGACCGGGCAGGTCCTATCCTGCCCGGCTCCACGGCGTACGGATGCCCCCGGTGAGGCTGGGTGGAACAGGGTGACGCTGGGTGGGGCTGGGTGGCGCTTCGTCCGGCTGACGGATCAGGAGAGCGAGGCCGTGTAGGCCGCGGCGTCCATGAGCCCGTCGACCGACGAGGCGTCGGCGAGGCGAAGCTCGAACATCCAGCCCTCGCCGTAAGGGTCGGAGTTGATCAGCTCGGGTGAGGAGTCGAGGGCGGAGTTCGTGGCCGTGACCTCACCCTCGAGCGGGGCGTAGACGTCGCTGACCGACTTGGTCGACTCGACCTCGCCGCACGAGTCACCGGGAGTCACCGTGTCGCCGACGGCCGGGAGGGAGACGTAGACGACGTCGCCCAGGGCGTCCTGCGCGAAGGCCGTGATGCCGATGCGGACGACCCCGTCGTCGCCGACGCGGACCCACTCGTGGTCGCTGGTGTAGCGCAGGTCAGAGGGGTAGTCCAGCTCGCTCATGTCGCTCCTTCGTCGGTGTGCGGCCCCGGTCAGGGGTTGTCGAGGCCGCGAGTCCTGCCGTGCGGGGTGCCGCGGACGATGTCGCGGCACCCCAGAGGATGCCATGCCCACGCGGGACGCGCAGGAAGTGGGGCCGGTGAGTGCGCTGTGAACTCCCCGCGCACACCCCGAGCCGTCGGGCGCGGGCGCGAGGCAGGGAGTCCGGCCGTCACTCGACCGGCTTGGCGTGGGTCATCTCGGTGGGACGGTGCAGGGAGGTGATCTCGATGAGGCTCGACTCCGTCACGACCGCCTCCGCGCCCTTCTGCCGCACCGACTCGACGATGCCACCGGGGATCGTCATGGCCGACGAGAGCGTCTTGGAGTCGCCGATGACCTTGATGACCAAGGGCCTCGGCACGGTGACGCCGTCGACGACGAGCTGACCGCCGCGGTCCCCCACGTACGAGGACGCGACCACGCGGACCCCGCCCACGTCGATGGACTCGGCCCCCGCGTCACGCAGCTCCTCGATGATGTCGAGGACGATGGGGCCGGTGACGGCCTTGGTCGGGTCGGTGATGCGCAGCGTGATCCCGGGGCCCTTGGCCGCGAGCGTGCCGGCCAGGATCCCGAGGGTGTCGACGCGCTTCTGGGCCTGGTCGAGGGCCTCGGCGGCCGTGCCGGTGCCGCTCTTGAGCCGGTCCCGGGTGGCCTCCAGCTCGCGCACCTGCTGGTCGAGGCGGGACGAGCGCACCGAGATGTCGTCGAGGACGCGCACGAGGTCGCTCTGGCTGAGCTCGTCGAGACCGCGTTGGTTGGTCAGCTGGACCTGCGCGGCGATGCCGGCGCCGAGGAGCACGGCGAGCAGGGCGCCCAGCAGGTTGGCTCGTGTCGCGCGCGGCCGGCTCATCTTCAGCAGCCGACGCCAGGCGGCGCCACCCTCGACGGGGGCGCTGCTCGGACGGGACTCGCGTGCCACCGCCGAGGTGAAGTCGACCTCGGCGCCGTCGTCGAGGCCCGTGCCGAAGACGGGGGCGGGAGGTGGCGAGGCAGCAGGCTCCCGGTCCGCGGTGGCCGTCAGACCCGCAGAGGCAGCCGGTTGCGGCGCCGTCGTCTCCGGCGCTGTCGTCTCCGGCGCCGTCGGCTCAGGGGCTGTCGTCTCCGGGGCCGTCGTGTCCATGGTCGGCACCGGCCCGGTGGGCACGGGTGTCGTGACGGTGGGCTGCTCGGGCTCCGTGGACTCCACGGGCTGCGCGCCTTCCTGGTTGTCAGGCTGCACGGGCTCCGGCTCCAGGCCCTCTCGTGGCGAGGCCCCCGGTTCTGCCGTCGTCGGCCGCGCGGTGTCCGCGAGGCCGGTCGTCTCCGTGGCGCCGGTCGTCTCCGCAGTGCCGGTCGTCTCCGCGGGGTCCGCGGGCACGGAGGTGGCGGCGGAAGCGTCGTCGGCGGGCACCGTCGTCGGGTCCTGCACGACGGCGGGCTGGGTGGGGCGACCCTTCTTGCGCTTCGCCATGCTCAGGCCTTGAACAGGTGCCGGCGGATCGAGGCGACGTTGGAGAAGATCCGCACGCCGAGGACGACGACCACGCCGGTGGACAGCTGCGAGCCGACGCCCAGCTGGTCGCCGAGGAAGACGATGAACGCCGCGACGACGACGTTCGACAGGAACGACACGACGAAGACCTTGTCGTTGAAGATCCCGTCGAGGATGGCGCGGATGGCGCCGAACACGGCGTCGAGCGCGGCGATGACGGCGATCGGCAGGTACGGCTGGAGCCACACCGGCACCGACGGATCGAGGAAGAGTCCCACCGCGAGTCCGGCCAAGAGGCCGAGAACTGGGATCACGAAGGGTTCTCCTGACTGGTCGGGGACGCCGGGCTTCCGGTGCCCTGGACGGCGCTGCTGCTGGTGGGGTTCGAGGACGGGAGCCCGCTCGAGGTGCTGCGACCCGTCGAGGTGCTGGCCCCGGTGCTCCCCTGCGGGGTGCTCGTGCCGGAGCGCAGCGTGGGGGGGGCGGGCGCCGTCGAGCCTAGGGTCGGACCGATGGGTTGCGCGACCTCGAGCCGCGCCGACGAGTCTCCCGGCACGGTGAGCGAGTCGGCTCCGGCCATGACCGAGCGGATCTTGTACTGGTCGGTCAGCTGCGAGAGGTAGAGCCCGGCGAACGAGGGCTCGAAGAGCTGCTGGATGCCTTGCGGGTCACCGAGGGCCGTGATGACGTAGGGGCGCGCGAGCGGCCGGAAGTCGACGATGATCGCCTGGCCGGCGAACCGGATCGCGGCGGTGGAGCTGAGCCGGTGGCCGTTGATGGAGATCGCCTCGGCGCCCGCCCCCCACAGCCCGTTGACGATGATCTGCAGGTCGCCCGAGGTGACGCGCCCCTCCTGGAACCCGCTGCTGGGACGGTTGCCGGCGTTGCCGTCGGCCACCGTCGAGGCGGCGTCGTCGACCGTCAGGGTGACGCCGGGTCCCTTGAGCGGCACCGCCGCGGCCTGGATCTCGAGGTCCTTGATCCGGGCGGTCAGGTCGGGGCCGCCGGACTGCTGCAGCGCCAGCGCCTCGAAGTCACGGACCTGCTTGCCGAGCGCGGCGACCTTCGCCTCCTGGTCGGTTCCGTGCTTCTGCAGGGCCTCGATGCGGGTGACGAGCTCCTTCTTGACCGCAGCAGCCGCGGTGGGCTTGGGCCGCAGGGACTGCGCCGCGACCGCGAAGAGGAACCCCGCGAGGATCGCGAGGACGACGACGAGCACGGTGCGCGTCGACGTCGCCCGCGGCAGGCCCGCCGCGGCGCGCCGGTCGGCCGCCTCCTGGTAGCCGGCGTCGAGCGGCCGCTCCATCATCGTGGTCAGGAGCGTCATCGACTCGTCGGGCCGGCGCGGAGCCATCACTGGGCCATCACGGGGCCACCGCCCGCGGAGCCTGCCTCAGCACGATCCTGGCGTGGACGGCATACAGCACCGCGGCCAGCCAGTAGAGGACGACGCCCCACCAGGCGAAACCCCACCCGATCGGGCGTGCCAGGTCCCCCAGCCAGTCGTCGCGGTGCGCGAGCAGCAGGAGGGGGAAGGCGTAGAGGAGGTTGAACGTCGCGGCCTTGCCGACGAAGTGCACCGGCAGGCCGAGCTGGCCGCGGGTGCGCAGGAAGGCCAGCATGAGCGCCATGACGACCTCGCGGGCCAGGATCACGACGACGAGCCAGACCGGGATGATCTCGCGCCACATGAGCCCGAAGAGGGTCGTGAGGATGTAGAGGCGGTCGGCGATCGGGTCGAGGAACTGGCCGAGGCGACTCTCCATGTTGAACTGCCGGGCGATCTTGCCGTCGAGGTAGTCGGTGACGCCGGAGAAGAGCAGCAGCAGCAGCGCGAGACCGTCATGTCCGGACAGCATCGCCCACAGGAACACCGGGACCCCGAGCAGTCGCAGCACGGACAGCACGTTGGGGATGGTCAGGAGCCGCTCCGTCACGACGTGCTCGCGCTCTCCCGTCCTCTCGACCTCCACGGCGGCTAGCCTAACCGCCGCCCCGAGGGGGCGATGCGCGCCTTCGGCATCGATCCGGACACGGCTGGAGAGGCACCCGCACGAGGCGGTTGCGCGCCCAACCGCTCTGGCACACTCGGCACCATGCCCGGCGGACACACGCACACGCACGCCCCTGCCGACCGTGACGGATCGGGCCACGTCGCCGTCAGCACGATGGCCCGGGTGGGCCTGACCCTGCTGCTCGTCGTCGCCGCGGCTGCCACCGTCTACGGGCTCGTGCGCTACTGGCCGGGCGACGCGCAGCAGCCCAACCGGGTGGGCACGTCGGACTTCGCAGCGCCGGGAGTGACGTTCCCCGTCGCCGAGGTGCAGCGGGTGCTTCCCGTGTGCCCCGCGCCCGGCGCCGACTCGGGGTCCTCGGGATCCCCCTCGAACGGCACCGGGCAGACACCGGGACAGGGCGGACCCGGCGCCGACGCCCCCGCGACGTGCGGAGCGATCACGGCCCAGCTGACGCAGCCCACCTCGACGTCCGGCGACGTGCGCCCGACGGTGTCGGTGCAGGTGCCACCCGCTGTGTCGTCGTCGGGTCTGCGCGAGGGTGACACCGTCCAGCTCCTGCGCACGCCGCCCCAGGACGGTCAGCCGGAGACCTACTCCTTCCTCCAGGTCCAGCGCGGCGCTCCCCTCTCGCTCGTGCTCGCGCTCTTCCTCGTCGTCGTGGCCGTCGTCGCGCGCTGGCGGGGTGTGCTCGCACTGGCCGGTCTGGGCTTCGGCGGGCTCGTCGTCGTCAAGTTCATGCTGCCCGCGCTCCTCGAAGGGCAGTCGGGCCTGCTCGTGGCCCTCATCGGGTCGTCGGCGATCATGTTCGTCGTCCTCTACCTCGCCCACGGGCTCTCGGTGCGCACGAGCACGGCGCTCGCCGGCACGCTCTTCGGAGTGGGGATCACCGCCGGGCTCGGGCTGCTGGCGGTCGACATGGCGCGGCTGAGCGGCGTCGCCAACGACGAGGGCGCCACCCTGGCCTCGTTCGTCACGACGATGAACCCGCGGGACCTGCTGACGTGCGCGATCATCGTGGCGGGCCTGGGCGTGCTCAACGACGTGACCATCACGCAGTCGTCCGCGGTGTGGGAGCTGCGGGCGGCCGCGCCTGCCATGGGTCGACGCGAGCTGTTTCGCTCGGGCATGCGCATCGGGCGTGACCACATCGCGTCCACGATCTACACGATCGTCTTCGCGTATGCCGGTGCCGCCCTCCCCGTGCTGCTCCTGCTCTTCCTCTACGACCGGCCGGTGCTCGACATGCTCCAGACGGAGTCGTTGTCGGAGGAGATCGTGCGCACCCTCTGCAGCGCGATCGGGCTCGTCCTGGCTGTGCCGGTCACCACGGTCGTTGCCGCCCTCACCGTGGGCGCGGCGCGTGCCGAGGCCCATCCGTCGCCGCCCGCTCCGCCGTCGCCGCCGGTGCCGTCCGAGCCGAGCGGTCCGACGGCGGCCGACCTCGTCCGGGCCGCGAGCGGGCCTCCCCCGCCCACGACGCGTGCCGAGGCGCGCTCGCGCATGACGTCTGGCTGAGGTCCCGTCCGGTCAGGCCAAATCAGCCCTGGTCAGCCCCGGTCAGCTCACGGTCAGCGTCGCGGTCCAGCTGGCTCCGGTGGCGGTGGTGTAGGTCAGCGTGACGGACGCGGGGTTGGTGCCCGTCTTCGTCGCGGACACCCGGCTGCCGGCGCTCGTGGCGTTGGGGGCCACCGTGACCGTCCCGGTCCCCGCCGTCTTGCCGGTGCTCGTCCACGTGATGGTCTCCGTCGCCGAGCTGTAGGCGACCGGCGCGCCGGTGCTGTCGACGAAGCCGACCGCGGCGGACAGGACCGCGTTGTTGCCGCCCGGAACGGCGCAGCTGTAGCCGGAGGAGACGCTCCCGGTGCAGGTCGGGGTCACTGCGGTGCCGTCGACGGTGACGCCCGAGAAACCGATTCCCACGGCGGCGGCGTTGACGGTGCCCAGGGTCACCGGAGCGGACGTCGACGTCAGGTGGTTGGAGCTGCCGGCATACGACGCCGTGATGGTCCGGGAGCCCGTGGCGCCGAAGGAGGTCGTGCAGGTGGCGACCCCCGAACCGTCGAGGGTCTGCACGCCGGAGGCGCAGGTGAGGGTGGTGGCGCCGTCCTTGAAGGTGACCGTGCCGGAGGGCACTCCCCCGCCCGGAGCCACGGGCGTGACCGTGGCCGTGAACGTGACGCTCTGACCCGACGGGACGCTCGTGGCCGAGCTGGTCAGGCGTGTCGTGGTCGAGGCGGCGTTCACCCCCTGGCTGACGGCGCTGGAGGTGGAGGCCAGATAGCTCGTCGATCCCGCATAGACCGCGGTGACGCTGCGAGCGCCCACCGAGGTGAACGCGACCACGCACGTCGCCGTCCCCCCGCTGAGGGCCTGGCTACCGGCCCCGCACGCGAGGCTCGCGGAGCCGTCCCGGAAGGTGACGCTCCCAGCAGGGACCCCGCCTCCGGGGGCCACCGACTGGACGGAAGCGGTGAACGTCACCGACTGGCCGACCACCGACGGGTTCGTCGAGGAGACCACCGAGGTCACCGTCGCGGCGGCGTTGACGACCTGGCCGACGACGGACGACGAGGACGGCGCGTAGGGGGCCGACCCGGCATACGCGGCCGTGATGCTGCGCGCGCCGGCGCTCGTCCAGGTGGTGGAGCACGTCGCCGTGCCCGCGCTGAGCGTCGGGCTGCCACCGCTGCACGTGATCGCGGACCCGCCGTCGCGGAAGGCGACGGAACCCGTCGGCGTTCCGGAGGCGGCGGTCACCCGCGCCGTCAGGGTGACGGTCTGGCCGACCACGGACGGGTTCGTCGACGAGGCCAGCGACGTGGCGGTGGCCACTGCAGCCTGGACGGTGACCGGGCTACTGACGGCGCTCGTGGCCGTCCACCCCGAGCGGACCGACACGACCGTGTAGCTGTACGTCCCGTCGGGCACCGAGGTGTCGGTGCACGAGGCGCCCGTCAGCAGGGACGTGCTCGACGTGCCGCAGGCGCCTGTCGTGGTGCCCGCGGCGGTGTCGGTGCGGTCCACGCGGTAGCCGCTGGGTGCCACGCCTGTCGTCGGCGGGGACCACGACACCGAGACTCCCGACGCGCCGCTCGCGACGGTGGCCGTGACGCCCGAGGGCGCCGCCAGGGTGTCGGTCGTCGCGCTGCCGGTGCCCCCACCCGTCGCCGTCCACGCGGCCCAGGCGGTGCCCGAGACGGTCATGAGGACCGTCAGGAGGACACCGACGCGGAGGGCGCGCACGCCGCGGCTCGGGGCAGCACGGCGTGCGCGCGTCTCTGGGGTCGTCGGAGCCGGCGTCACTGCTGCGCCCTCCGCGAGGTGTGGACGCACGAGATCAGCGGGACGACGACGACGCCGAACAGCCCCGGGGCCCGGTGCCCTTCGGATGTCGGCGTCTGCACGGTTCGAGCTCCCTGTCTGGACGGCGTTCGAGCCTGCTCGAGGCTCGGGTGAAGACGGACGGGGTGGGTGCCGGGGTCGATGCGGCGGCCCACCCCGTCCGGGTCTCAGCTGGCGACGTAGGTGATGGTCACCGCGGCGCCCTTGCAGGCGTCCTGGTTCGTCGTCTTGTTGTTGAACTGCATGGTGAACGTGCCGGACGTCGTCGCGGACGGCGCGAGGTCGGCCGGGGCGACGGCGACGGCGACGGCGCTCGTCGCGTTGGCGGGCGCCTCGACACCGTTGAGCTTGAAGTTGGTCGAGTCGCAGTTCTGCTTGTCGGTCGTCACGTACGCCTTGACGGTCTGGAGCTTGTAGTTCTCGGTGCCGTTGTTGACGACCGTCGCCGTGACCGTCTGTGCGGTGTCGCCGGGGAACATCGCGTTGGCGACGTTGCCGGTGACGGCGAAGACGTTGGAGGCGCCGGCACTCGTGGAGGCGGTGCCGGCACCCCCGCCGAGGCTGGTCCAGTACGCGTAGGCCCCGCCGGCCGTCGCGAGGCCGATGACGCCGGCGGCGACGAAGGCAGCGGACTTCTTCTTCTTGGAGTTCTTCTTCTCGGTGCGCATGGTGTCCCCCATGACCTTTCCCTCGAGTGGCTTTACCTGTTCTTGGTGATCTGCTGGTGCAACCCTGACACGTGAAATCTCCGGAATCGGGGCGCCTCGGGCAACGTTGCGCATACCTTGCGCAACGCTTGTGGCAGGTCGGGAGTCCTTGCAGTGCAGGACGGGGCGCCTTGCACTACAAGCGAATTCACGAGCTCTTACCCGAGGCCGCACACCAGGCCGTCGGCACGTGGACAGCAGCCCGCAGCAGGCCCGAAGCCCGTGCCGGGACGCCGAGAATTCACAGATCCGTGCAGGTCTCCGACCGGCCGCGCGGCGCTAGAGTGCGAGCCAATCCTGTGCCGATACCGATTCGCCGGCGGCCGCCACGGGACTCGCATGTTCACCATGACTGCGATGACGTGTGCGCCGCACCAAGGCGCTCTGGCAAGGAGGGTTCCACGAATGATGCCCGTTCCCAAGGTCTTCACCCCGCAGCGAGGTGGCCTTCGCAGAGCCACGCTGTGCGTCGTCGCCGGCGCCGCCCTCGCGATGACGCCGCTCCTCGCGCTGCCCAGCTACGCGAGCAACAGCCCCGGTACCGGGGGCGGCGGTCGCTTCCAGGACGCGGGTGACCAGGCTGCCGAGCTGATGACCTCGCAGGGAGAGTTCGCCCAGGCACGCTCGGCACCCACGGGGCTCGTCGCGCCCGGGGCGTATGCTGCGGCCTACAGCCAGCTGACCGCCCTCCCCGCTGCCCCGTCGGCGTGGTCGTCGGTCACGGACGTCCCCTACAACTCCGACGACCCGCACTACCGCGACCCCAGCGCCTCCAACAGCAGCGGCGGCGCCGGCTACGTGACAGGGCGCGTGCAGGCGCTCGCCGTCGACGCGCACTGCATCTTCGCGGGTGGGGCGGCCGGCGGGATCAAGCGCTCCTGCGACAACGGCGCGTCCTGGACGCCGATCGCGGATGGCCTTCCGACACAGTCGATCGGCAGCATGTCTATCGCGCCCGACGGCGCCCTGTGGGTGGCCACGGGCGACGGCACCACCGGGTCCGCCACCTACGTCGGTGCCGGCGTCTTCCGGCTCGCCTCGCCGGACACCGCCACGTTCACGGCCGGCTCGAGGGTCGGTGGCACGGAGCTCGACAGCCAGGTCATCCGCCGCATCCTCGTCGACGCCGCCAACGGACGCGTCTTCGTCGCCGCGTCGCGCGGGCTGTACGTGCACTCCCTCTCGGGATCGTCGTCCACCGCCTGGACGCGGTCCCTCGCGCCCTGTGCGCAGGGGATGCTCTCGTGCACCGACGTCAACGCCAGCTACCGCGACATCGCCAACGACGTCGCCGTGCAGCCCGGGACCGGCGGCCAGGTGATCCTCGCCAACGTCGCGTGGCGCAGCGGCGCGGCATACAACGGCTTCTACCTCAGCCGCGACGGCGGCACGACGTGGGCGAAGGTCAACCCGCTGGGGGCGATCAACCCCAAGGACGTCGGCAACGCCACCGTGCAGTACTCCGCGGACGGCTCCAAGCTCTACGTCGTCCTCGAGTCGCCGGCGGCCCTGAACGCCGGGGCCGCGAGCGCCCTCGCCGGGGTCTACGTGTCCAACACCGGCGCGGCCGCAGGGCCCTACAACCAGATCGCCAACCCGAGCACGCTGGCGCAGAGCGGCTCCGCCGAGCGCAAGCAGCGCATCGGCAAGGGCTACGCGCCCGGCGTGCAGGCCTGGTACAACCAGTTCATCGGGGTCGACCCCACCAACGCCAAGCACGTCTACGTGGGTCTCGAGGAGGTCTACGAGTCGTGGGACGGCGGTGCGAGCTGGAAGACCATCGGCCGCTACTGGGACTTCGGCTTCTCGTGCTGGTCCAACGTCGACGCCGACAACACGTGTGACGGCAACGTCCTCCACTCCGACCAGCACACCATCGCCTTCGGCTCCGGCTCCAGCGCCGGACAGGTGTACGTCGGCAACGACGGCGGCCTCTACCAGCGCGCGGTCTCACCGACGGCCTCGTCCTGGCGCTCGCTGTCCGCGTCCGGGCAGCTCGACATGCTGCAGTACTACTCGGTCGGCGTCGGCAAGGACGTCGCCCACCCCGGTCAAGTGCAGGTCTGGGGCGGTCTGCAGGACAACGGAGTCTCGCTGCTCGACCCGGCCAACAAGGGCGTCATGGTCTCGCCCTACGGCGGTGACGGCGGGCAGCAGCTCGTCGACCCGAACAACGGCTGCCGCACGGTCGGTGAGTACGTCGACCTGACGCTGCAGATGACGACGAACTGCGGTGTCGCAGACGGCAGCGCCGCCTCCGACAGCTCCATCGTCACCATCGCGCCGGCCGACCCGCTGCCGCGCTTCATCGCCCCGTTCAGCGCCGACCAGACCGACCCCGGCACCTGGGTCGCCGGCGGCGAGTACGTCTGGACCAACACCAAGACGTGGGCCAGCACGAGCGGCGCGGACTGGACCAAGGCCGCGGACACCGGCGCGGGGCACTCCATCACGGCGCTGGCGAGCCGCAACCACGTCGTGTGGGCCGGCTGGTGCGGCTCGTGCAACCCCGGCTCGAGCTTCGGCCGTGGGCTCATGACGAACGCCAACGGCGCCTACCAGCAGGTGGCGTCCTCCGCGGGTGTCCCCCTGCGGATGGTCACCGGTGTGACGCCGGACCCGGCCGACCCGCACAGCTCGTACGTGCTGTTCGGCGGGTACTCCCGCAACTGGGTCGACGGACCGGGCAGCGACCTGGCCGGCTCGGGCCACCTGTGGAAGGTCACGCTCACCGGCGGCACCGACTCCTCAGGGCAGGCCAGTGCGACCTGGACCGACGTCAGCGGCAACCTGCCCGACATCCCGGGCGACAACCTGCTGATCGCCTCCAACGGGCGGGTCGTCATGGCCACCGACCTCGGGGTCGTCGAGACGACGCTCACGTCGCTGCGTACCGGCGCTCCCCAGTGGTCCCGTGACGCCATCCCGGTCACCATCGCCACCCAGGCCCTGGAGGGACCGGACGGCCAGCTCTACGTCGCCACCTACGGACGAGGCATCTACCGCACCGCCACGTGACGGACGGTGACTGACTGCAGCCGCGGCCTCCGGGCCACGGTGCGGGCATGAGTCGGGGCCTGACCTGTGTGCACAGGTCAGGCCCCGTCGCTGCCGAGGGGCCTCCTGCATCCGGCCATCTACATCGGGTGCCAGGCCGACCTGCCGAACGAGGCGTGGCAGTCCGACGTCACCCACGATCGCCTCACCCCCCGATCTCCACCACGGCGCCGTGGTGGAGATCATCACCTGGCTCGATGACCACCCCCCCGCGGCGTGTGGTCAGGCCGCTGACCGACTCTGCCGAGCGACGGCTGGTCGACCGTGCCTGAGCAGCGTCAGGACGAGCGCGGCGAGGGTCCCGACCCCCCAGAGAAAGCGCAGCCATCGCGTGACGAGGTACCAGTCGTTGCCCGGCTGGACCAGCTGGGGCGCCCAGAGCAGCACCACGACCGCCACGGTGAACCACGGCAGGCGCCAGGTGCGGGATCGGTCCATGAAGAAGGCGACCATGACCGCTCCGGCGGTGTAGTAGGACGCGATGGCCGGGTCGAGGAGGATCCGGCCCGCCACCGTCGCGAGCAGGATCGCCTGGAGCACCCTCGCGCGCACGGCGAGGATCCCGAGGCCGACCGCCACCACCAGCTGGGCGGGGCGTACCCAGGGCGGGATCGGTCCGCTCAGGTGGAAGAGCGCCAGCACCGACCCGTACGAGATGTGCAGCTGGAACTTGACTGCGGCGATCGTGGCCGGGTCGGCGATGAAGAAGGGCAGCCACGCGGCAGCGATCAGCCCACCGAAGACGACGACGGTCTTGGGCCAGTGCCTCCGGGGAAGCGCCAGCAGGGCCACCCCGAAGGGGAGGGCCCACGGTTTGCTGTCGACCGCGAGGGCGAGCAGGGCCGCCGCCCAGACCGGGTGGTGCCGTTGGACGTGGAGGATCCCGAAGATGCCGAGTCCGAGGGCGAGGACGTCGTCGAGGTGGCCGCTCGTCAGGGAGAGCAGCGGCCAGACCGGCATCACGAGCAGGCCGCCGACCAGCAGCGGTTGTGGGGCCGGGACGCCGACGTCGTGGGCCCTGGATCCGGCGATGACGGCGACCAGCCACAGACCGACCACGGTCATGAGGACCCCGGCGATCCACTTCGACTCGTGCAGGGGCAGGCCAGCGAGAGGTGCTGCCACGAGGACCGACACCGGGCCGAACTGGAAGTCCGGCCGGAGGGCGTAGAGGTGCAACCCGCCGGTGGCTCTCCCTGAGAACAGAATCCGTGCGGCGTCCGGGAAGATGCCCCAAGAACGCATCAGAAGGTTCTGGACCGCGTAGGCCGACCAGAGCACGGTCCAGACGCCGAGGACGAACCAGACCGGCAGCAGCTCGCGGCGGGACGCCTCCCGCAGCCAGCTGCGGGAGAGCGGCCAGACGGGTGCGTCCTCCTCGGGACGTTGCACGGTCACGCGACCCCCTGCCTTGTGACGAGTTCAGTCACACAGTGGGGCACGGACATGGGCGTACGACGACATGCCGACGTGAATCTGCTGGAAGCGCTCGGCGCGCGGGGTGTGGCGCCAAATCGCGCCGCAGACATGACGAAGGCCCCTGCCGGATTCTGTTGCGGCAAGGGCCTTCGTCGATCTCCGCCGGTCTTCAGCGGATTCCTGCAACCTGCGATTCGGTCGGGCTGACAGGATTTGAACCTGCGACCCCTTGACCCCCAGTCAAGTGCGCTACCAAGCTGCGCCACAGCCCGAATGCCCCTCGGGGCGAAAGGAACATTAGCGCACCGGGTGCCGCTAGTCCCAATCGGCCCCCGCGGGGCCCGTCGCCCTGCTCCGGGTCAGCGGCGACGCTTCTCGCGGACGCGGACCGAGACCTCGATCGGCGTGCCCTCGAAGCCGAACTGCTCGCGCAGTCGACGCTCGATGAAGCGGCGGTAGCCCGCCTCGATGAACCCCGAGGCGAAGATCACGAAACGCGGCGGACGCGTCGAGGCCTGGGTGGCGAAGAGGATTCGCGGCTGCTTGCCACCGCGGAGCGGGTGGGGGTGCGAGGCCACGATCTCGCCGAGGAAGGCGTTGAGTCGCCCCGTCGGCACACGGGTGTCCCACGACTCGAGAGCGGTCTCGATGGCCGGCACGAGCCGGTCCATGTGCCGGCCGGTGCGCGCAGAGATGTTGGCGCGCGGGGCCCACGGCACCTGCACGAGCTCCTTCTCGATCTCGCGCTCGAGGTAGTGGCGGCGCTCCTCGTCGAGCAGGTCCCACTTGTTGTAGGCGATGACGAGGGCACGGCCGGAGTCGATGACCTGCTGGACGACGCGGATGTCCTGCTCGGCGATCGGCTCCTCCGCGTCGATGAGCACGACGGCTACCTCGGCCTTCTCCAGCGCGGTCTGCGTGCGCAGGGAGGCGTAGAAGTCGGCGCCACGGCTCTGGTGGACGCGGCGGCGGATGCCGGCGGTGTCGACGAAGCGCCACGTCGTGCCGCCGAGCTCGATGAGCTCGTCGACGGGGTCGCGCGTCGTGCCCGCGACGTTGTCGACGACGACCCGGTCCGACCCGGCGAGGCGGTTGAGCAGGCTGGACTTGCCGACGTTGGGTCGACCGACGAGGGCGACCCGTCGCGGGCCGCCCTGGGCGTAGGCGCCGTGGGCGGAGACGTCGGGCAGCACGTCTAGCACGGCGTCGAGGGCGTCGCCGCTGCCTCGACCGTGCACCGCCGAGACGGGGAACGGCTGGCCGAGGCCGAGGTTCCACAGCATGGCGGCGTCGGCCTCGCCCCGCTGGTCGTCGACCTTGTTGGCGACGAGGACCACGGGCTTGCCCGAGCGGCGCAGGAGCTTGACGACGGCCTCGTCGTCGTCGGTCGCGCCGACGGTGGCGTCGACGACGAACATGACGACGTCGGCGAGGTCGATCGCGATCTCGGCCTGCTCGGCGACGCGCAGGTGGATGCCCGTGGCGTCCGCCTCCCAGCCGCCGGTGTCGACGATGGTGAAGCGGCGGCCGCCCCACTCGGCCTCGTAGGAGACCCGGTCACGGGTGACGCCCGGGACGTCCTCGACGACGGCCTCGCGGCGGCGCAGGATGCGGTTGACCAGGCTCGACTTGCCGACGTTCGGTCGACCGACGACGGCCACGACCGGGAGCGGGCCCTGGGCCGCGGCGTCGTCGGAGAGGCCTCCCTGGGCGTCGAGCAGGGCCTGGTCCTCCGGGCTCAGCTCGAAGTCCTCGAGCCCTGCGCGCAGGGCTCGCTCCACGGCGGCGTCGTCGACGGCAGGGGCGGGGGTCGAGATCGGAGCGCCCTCGTCGATGGGGCGGGCGGTCTCGTCAGTCACGGTGTCCTCGAATCAGTGAACGTCTGTTGAGGGACCATTCTCCACCCGCGAGCGGCGTACATGTGACGCGAGCGCCTCGCGCAGCTGGTCGCTGGCCAGTCGGAGCCTGTCCCGACCCGGCACGGCGGGGTCGGTCACGAGCCGGAACGGCTCACCGAAGTCGACGGTCAGGCGCGACCGGATGGGCGGCCAGTCGTCCTTCGTAGCACCGGGCGGCCTGGTGCCGCTGACGGCCACGGGGACGATCCGGGCGTCGGTGCGCAGCGCGATCCAGGCCGCTCCGTGGTTGACCTGGTGCACCTCGCCGTCGCCACGGTTGCCCTCGGGGAAGATGCCCACCGCTCCCCCGGACTCCAGGACCGCGCTGGCGGTGGCGAGGGCCGCACGGTCGCCCACGGAACGGTCGATGGGGATCTGGCCGACGTTGCGGATCGTCCAGCCCCAGAAGCCGGAGAAGGCCTCCTGCTTGACGAGGAAGCTGACCGGCCGTGGTGCGAGGCCGAAGACGAGTGGCCCGTCGAGGAAGGCGGCGTGGTTGGCCACGAGGATGACCGGCCCGGTCTGCGGGACGCGCTCGGGGTGCAGCGCGGTGCCGCGGTACAGCGTGCTGAAGATGACCTTGCCGATCGGGCGGCCGATCCGGGCCCGGGTGGGGTGGGGAGCGACCGCCGAGCTCATGCCCGGGCCGCCTCGACCACCTGGAGCACCGCCTCGACCGAGCCCTCGAAGTCGAGGTGCGAGGTGTCGATCGTCGTGACGCCGTCTGCAGCCACGGTGAACTCGGACACGGCCGAGTCGGCGCGGTCCCGGTCGACGATCTGGGAGCGGGTGGCGGCGACGGCGGCCTCGTCGGCGGCCCCGTGCAGCTCGGTGGAGCGGCGAGCGAGCCGGGCCTCTTCGGACGCCGTCAGCAGGATGCGCACGGGTGCGTCGGGGGCGACGACGGTGGTGATGTCGCGGCCCTCGGCGACGACGCCGCCCTGTTCTGTGGCCGCCTCGGAGATGAGACGGCGCTGCAGGACGCGCAGGATCTCGCGGACGGGGATGACGGTCGCCACCGCCGAGACGTTGGTCGAGATGCCGGTCTCGCGGATCGCCGCGGCGACGTCGGTGCCGTCGACGAGCACGGTCGGGGCGTCGGGATCCGTGCCGATGCTCAGCGGAAACCGTTGTGCCGCAGCGGTGATCGCGTCCGGGTCGCCGAGGTCGACGTTCTCGTGGAGACACCACCACGTCAGCGCGCGGTACATCGCCCCGGTGTCGAGGTAGCCGTAGCCGAGGGTGCGCGCGACCTGCTTGCTGACGCTTGACTTGCCTGAGCCGGAGGGCCCGTCCACGGCGATGACGAATCCGGACAGGTGGTCCTCGGGGGTCTGCGGCATGCGGACGAGGATAGTGCCTGGCGGCGGGCGCACCCCGCCGGCGCCCAGCGCGGGGACCGGCTGATCCCGGCCCGCAGGGCGCCGGACGTCGGGCGCGGGAGTCAGCACCGGCAGTGGGCACCGGGAGCCTGCACCTGTCGGGGCCTCCCCGGAGGTCTCAGTCGTGGACGCGCCACCCGAGCCGCGCCAGCTCGGTGCGCAGGGGCTCGACCGAGGCGGGCACGACCGAGATCTCGGCCACGCCCACGGCCTGCCCGAGGCCGTGCTCGAGGTGGAGGTCCTCGAGGTTGATGCCGGCCTCGCCCACGTCGGTGAGCAGCCGTGCCAGGGCGCCGGGCTCGTCCGGGACGACGACCGAGACGACCTCGTATGCCGCGGGGGCCGCACCGTGCTTGCCGGGGATCCGTGCGTGGCCGAGGTTGCCGGCCTCGAGCACCCGGCTCAGGGTCCCGAGGGCCCCGTCGCCGTCGGCGTCCACGAGGGAGTCGAGCGCGGAGACGACGTCGTCGACCTGCTCGCGGACCAGGCGCAGGACGTCGCGCACGGCGGGGGCGTTGCCGGCGAGGATCTGGGTCCAGAGGCGGGGGTCGCTCGCGGCGATCCGGGTGACGTCGCGCAGTCCCTGCCCGGCGAGCCCGACGGCGGACTCTGGCAGCTCGCGCAGGCAGGCGGCGACGATGCTCGCAGCCAGCTGCGGGACGTGCGAGACGGCGGCGACGGCCTCGTCGTGCTCGTGCGCGGGCATGACCCGGACCGCAGACCCGACGGCGAGGGCCACCTCGCGCACGCGGCGGACGGCGGCGTCGGTGGAGCCCTCGTGCGGGACGACGACCCAGGCCCGCCCGTCGAAGAGGTCGCCGCGCGCAGCAGCCGCCCCGGAGCGTTCGCGCCCTGCCATCGGGTGCGAGCCGACGTAGCGGCTGGCGTCGGCGCCGGAGTCGAGCACGACGCGCAGCACCGACTCCTTGACCGACGCGACGTCGGTGACGACGGCATCGGGCCACCGGTCCAGGGCGTCGACGACCACCCGCGCGGCAACGTCGGGCGGGGCCGCGACGACGACGACGTCGGGCGCGCCGACCGAGTCACCGGCGATCTCGCCGGCCCGCAGGTCCCGTGCCAGCCGTACGGCCGTCGGGGACGGGTCGTCGAGAGAGACTCGAAAACCGTTGTGGGACAGAGCGATTCCCAAGCTGGTGCCGATCAGCCCAGCCCCGACGATGCGGACGTGCGTGCTCACCCCGTCAGCGTAGCGAGCGTGTCCCCACGCCGACGGGACGTCCGGATCACAGACCGGCGGCCTTGTAGAGCGCCCCGATCTCGGCCTTGTTGAGGCGGCGCGTGCGACCGGACTTGAGGTCGGCGAGGCGGATCGGGCCGACCTCGGTGCGGACGAGCTCGAGCACCGGGTGTCCGACGGCCTCGAGCATGCGTCGGACGACGTGCTTGCGTCCCTCGTGCAGCACCACCTCGACCATGGCCTTGCCGGGCTGGTGGTCGACGATGCGGAAGGAGTCCACGCTGACCGGGCCGTCCTCGAGCTCGACACCCTCGCGCAGCCGCTTGCCGACGTCGCGCTGGACCGGCCCGCGGATCGTGGCGATGTAGGTCTTGAGGACGCCGTATGCCGGGTGCTGCAGCCGGTGGGCGAGGTCGCCGTCGTTGGTGAGCAGGAGCAGGCCCTCGGTGTCGGCGTCGAGGCGTCCGACGTGGAAGAGACGCTGCTCGCGGTTGCCGACGTAGTCCTCGAGGGAGATGCGGCCGAGCTCGTCGTGCATCGTGGTCACGACGCCCTTGGGCTTGTTGAAGGCGAGGTAGACGCGGTCCTCGTCGAGGTTGACCCGCACGCCGTCGACGTGGACGACCTGGGTCTGCGGGTTGATGCGCACGCCCAGCTCGGTGACGACCTGGCCGTCGACCTGCACGCGGCCCTGCTCGATGAGGTTCTCGCAGACGCGGCGCGAGCCGACACCGCCGGCGGCCATGAGCTTCTGCAGGCGCACGCCGTCGGGGTCGTGCACGTCGATCTCGGGGACGGCCTTGCGCTCGGGCAGCTTGGTGGGCTGGCTCGCCTTGGTCGAGCCGGCGAAGCGCGGCCCGCTGCCCTTGCCGCCTCCGCCGCTGCGTCCGCCCGCGACGGGGCGACCGCTGCGGCCCGTGGAGCCGGACCCGCCGCGACGGGCGCCACCGGTGCCTCCGGACGAGCCGGAGCCCTTCTTGCGCGGCTGGCGGGGTGACCTGGAGTACTCGCTCATGCGTGTCCTTCCTCGATGAGCTCGTCGATGACGTCGGCGTCCGGGAGGTAGGGCGCCAGCGCCGGGAGGTCGTCGAGCGACGACAGCCCCATGCGTTGGAGGAAGTAGGGGGTGGTGCGATAGAGCATCGCACCGCTCTCCCCGAGGTCCTCGACCTCTTCGATGAGCCCGCGCGACGTGAGGGTGCGCACGACGCCGTCGACGTTGACGCCACGGACGGCGCTGACGCGTGCACGGGAGACGGGCTGACGGTAGGCGATGACGGCCAGTGTCTCGAGGGAGGCCTGCGTCAGCTTGGCCTGCTGGCCGTCCAGGACGAACTTCTCCACGACGGGCGCGAAGTCCGAGCGGCTGTAGACGCGCCACCCGCCGGCGACGCTGCGCAGGGTGAAACCGCGCTGCGCGGCGGCATACTCCTCCTCGAGCGCGTGGAGGTGACCACGCACGTCCTCGACGGGCAGCTCGAGCGCCGAAGCCAGTGCGACCTCGGTCACCGGCTCGTCGACGACCATGAGCACGGCCTCGAGGGCCGAGCGTGCGCCCCCGGGGAAGTCGTTGATGTCGAAGGCGATCTGCTCGTCGGCACCCTCGCGGTCGTCGAGCTCGCCGGCGACGTCGTCCACGTCCGCCGCGTCGGGCTCCACGGTCGCGTCGGGCCCCTGCGCCGACTGGTCACTCATCGTCTGCTCCTGTCCGCGGGGCGGGGTCGCCGCCCGTCTCCTCGGGATCGCTCGGGTGCGGCCCGGGCGCGTCGCCCTCGGGCCGGTCGGGGCCGTCCTCGGTCTCGTCCTCGGCCTCGTCGAACTCGTCGTCGATGGCGATGTCGCCGTCGTCGGTGCCGGTCCAGCGGATGTCGAGCTCGCCGAGCGCCTCGGCCTGCTCGAAGGCGATGGCCGCCTCCTTGAACAGCTCGAGCAGCGCGAGGAAGCGCGCCACGATGACGAGCGTGCTGTCGGCGTCGGCCACGAGGCTGCGGAAGGAGACCTGCCCGCGGTGCCGCAGCCGGTCGACGATGAGCGCCGCCTGCTCACGCACGCTGACCTGCGGAGCGTGCAGGTGCTCGAGACCGACGGTCGGCGCGATCTTCGGCGTCATGGCGCGCGCGGCGACCATCGCGAACTGCTCCGGCGTGATGGAGATGACGAGCTCGGGCAGCAGGCTGGCGAACTCCGGCTCGAGGCCCGCCTGGCGTGGCGTGATGCGTCCGAGAGTGGCCATGCGGTCCCGGAAGATGCCCGCGATCTCCTTGTAGGCGCGGTACTGCAGCAGCCTCGCGAAGAGCAGGTCGCGCGCCTCGATGAGTGCGAGGTCCTCGTCGTCCTGCGGGCTCGACTGCGGGAGCAGGCGCGAGGCCTTGAGGTCGAGCAATGTGGCGGCGATGAGCAGGAACTCCGAGGCCTGACCGAGGTCCCAGTCGCTGTCGGCCGCCTGCGCCGTCTTGATGTGCGCGACGAACTCGTCGGTGACCTTGGCGAGGGCGACCTCGGTGATGTCGAGCTTGTGCTTGCTGATGAGGCCGAGCAGCAGGTCGAAGGGACCGGAGAAGACGTCGAGGTGGACCTCGAACGGCGCGGACGCCCGGCGGGTGATGACGCCTCCGGGGGTCAGCTCGGGCGAGGCCGCGGCCCGGCCCTCGTCGACCGCGGGCACGGCAGCGTCGTCGGCGTCGACCGCGGGGCGGTCGACGGTGTCCTGCTCGGTCATCAGATCACTGCGGATCAGGCCGCGCCGCCGCGCGCGATGAGCTCGCGGGCGAGCTGGCGGTAGGCGTTGGCACCGGAGTGCTCGGAGGAGTACGAGGTGATCGGCTCGGCCGCGAGGGTCGCGTCGGGGAACTTCACGGTGCGGCTGATGACGGTGTGGAAGACCTGCTCCCCGAAGTGGTCGACGACCGAGCGCACGACCTCGCGACTGTGCAGCGTGCGGCTGTCGTACATCGTGGCGAGGATGCCGTCGACCTGCAGGCGCGGGTTGAGGCGGTCGGTGATCTTGTCGATCGTGTCGATGAGCAGGGCGACGCCGCGCATGGCGAAGAACTCGCACTCGAGCGGGATGACGACGCCGTGGGCGGCGGTCAGGGCGTTGACGGTGAGCAGGCCGAGCGAGGGCTGGCAGTCGATGAGGACGACGTCGTACTCATCGACGACGGGCCGCAGGACCCGGGCGAGGATCTGCTCGCGGGCCACCTCGCCGACGAGCTGGACCTCGGCGGCCGACAGGTCGATGTTGGCCGGCACCAGGTCGAGGTTCGGCGTGCGGGTCTGCTGGATGACGTCGTGGATCTCGTGACCGCGCTCGACGAGCAGGTTGTAGATCGTGGTGTCGAGCTCCTGGGCGTTGACGCCGAGCCCGACCGAGAGGGCACCCTGCGGGTCGAAGTCGATGACGAGGACCTTGCGCCCCAGCTCGGCCAGCGCCGCGCCGAGGTTGATCGTGGTCGTCGTCTTGCCGACGCCGCCCTTCTGGTTGCACATCGCGATGATCCGCGCCGGGCCGTGGTTGGTCAGCGGGACGGGGTCCGGGAAGTGAGGGAGCGGGCGGCCCGTCGGGCCCATGGCGCCGGATCCGGCGGACTCGGTGCCCGGAAGCTGCGCGACCCGGGGGA
Organism: Terrabacter carboxydivorans; assembly: GCF_039532035.1. NCBI lineage: Bacteria > Bacillati > Actinomycetota > Actinomycetes > Micrococcales > Intrasporangiaceae > Terrabacter > Terrabacter carboxydivorans. The sequence continues at coordinate 136,763 of NZ_BAAARE010000009.1, forward strand.
CGGCGCTGACCGGACTGTGACGGGTCTGCTCGAGGTCCTCGGACGGCACGGACTCCATGGTGTCGTGTGACTCCTCGTTCACCGGGTGTTCCACTCCGCTCGGCCTTGCCTTGGGATGCTGCGGTCAGCCTCGCGCTGATCACGTGTGACCTTATCAGCGGGCACGGGGGTGGGCGCCCGCATAGACCTCGCGGAGTCGGTGCACCGACACCATCGTGTAGATCTGCGTCGTGGTCACCGAGGCGTGCCCCAGCAGCTCCTGCACGACGCGCACGTCGGCGCCTCCGTCGAGCAGGTGGGTGGCGAAGGAGTGGCGCAGCGTGTGCGGAGACACGTGCTCGGTGAGGTCGGCCCGCTCGGCCGCCCGACGGATCACGGCCCACGCCGACTGGCGCGAGAGCCGGGCGCCGCGCTGGTTGAGGAAGAGCGCCGGACCGCCCGTTCCGTGCGTGGCGAGGGCCGGACGGCCCCGCACGAGGTATGCCGTCACGGCCTCCACGGCATAGCGTCCGACCGGGACGACGCGCTCCTTGCCACCCTTGCCCCGCAGGCGCACGGACGCCACTCCCCCGCCCGGGCCGCGGCTGCCCGACGGGTCGTCGGGGCCTGCCGTGTCGATGTCGTCGACGTCGAGTCCGACGGCCTCGCTGATGCGTGCGCCGATGCCGTAGAGGACCTCGAGCAGGGCTCGGTCGCGCAGCGACTCGGGCGTGTCGCCCAGCGACGAGGCGGCGAGCAGGCGCTCGACGGCCTCGACGGGGATCGCCTTCGGCAGCCGCGCGGGCGGTTTGGGCGGTGCCACGTTGGCGGCCGGGTCACCGGCGACCTCACCCTCGAGCGCGAGGAAGCGGTGGAAGCCGCGCACGGCCACGAGGGTGCGGGCGGCGGACGAGGCGGCCAGGCCCCGCTCGCGCAGCGACGCGAGGAAGTCGGTGACGTCGGCCTCGGTGACGCGGCCCGCGTCGTCGACCCCCTTGCCGGCGAGGTAGGCGGTGTAGGCACGCAGGTCGCGGGTGTAGGACTTCAGCGTGTTGTCCGAGGCGCCCTTCTCGACCCGGACGTGGTCGAGCCACCCGCGGACGTCGCGCTCGAGGCGCGTGAGCCGTGCCGCGGGTGGCTCGGTGACGACCTGCTCGGTCAGGACAGGGCCTGCTCGAGCGAGACCGACTGCATGCCGTGGGCCTCGGCAACCCCGGCGTAGGTGACGTGGCCGTCGTGGGTGTTGAGCCCGAGACCGAGCGCGTGGTCGCCGCGCAGGGCCTCGCGCCAACCCTGGTTGGCCAGCTTCACGGCATACGGGAGCGTGGAGTTGGTCAGGGCGTAGGTCGAGGTGTTGGGCACGGCGCCCGGCATGTTGGCCACGCAGTAGAAGACCGAGTCGTGCACCCGGTAGGTCGGGTCGGCGTGCGTCGTCGGGTGGCTGTCCTCGAAACAGCCGCCCTGGTCGATGGCGATGTCGACGAGCACCGAGCCCGGCTTCATCTGCGAGACGAGCTGGTTCGAGACGAGCTTGGGGGCCGCGGCACCCGGGATGAGGACGGCGCCGATGACCATGTCGGCCTCCTGCACCTGCTGCTGGACGGTCAGCCGGTTCGAGGCGAGCCCGTGCACCTGGTTCTCGTAGCGCCAGAACGACATGCGCAGCTTGTCGAGGTCGGTGTCGAGCAGCGTGACGTCGGCGCCCATGCCCAGGGCGATGTTGGCGGCGTTCTGGCCCGAGACGCCGGCGCCGAGGATGACGACCTTGGCGTTGGCGACACCGCCGACGCCGCCCATGAGGACCCCACGGCCACCCTGGGCGCGCATCAGCGCGTGGGCGCCGACCTGCGGGGCGAGGCAGCCGGCCACCTCGGACATCGGGTAGAGCAGCGGCAGTCCGCCCGAGGGCAGCTGCACGGTCTCGTAGGCGATGCCGGTGACCTTGCGCTTCACGAGCTCCTCGGTGAGCGGCTTGTCGGCGGCGAGGTGCAGGTAGGTGAAGAGCGTCAGGCCCTCGCGCATGCGGTGGTACTCCTCCGCCACGGGCTCCTTGACCTTGAGCACCATGTCGGACTCGCCCCACACGTCGTCGGCGGAACCGATGACCCGGGCGCCCGCCGCGGCGTAGTCGTCGTCGCTGATCTGCGACCCGACGCCCGCGTCCTTCTCGACGAGCACCTCGTGCCCGTTCTCGACGAGCTCGTGGACGCCTGACGGGGTGATGGCCACGCGGTACTCGTGGTTCTTGACCTCGCGGGGGATGCCGACCTTCATGCTGCTGCACTTCCTTCCGGACTGGCTCGCCCTCGGCGCCGTTGCCGCGGGGAGAAGGCGGTCGCTGGGGCCGCGAGGCCACTGTATCCGTGGGCGTGGCGGACCGTTCGCGACCTCGTCCAACCCGGCGTCAACGGCCTCGGCCTGCCAGAGTGGGCGCAAACGCGCGCATGTCAGACGACCAGGGAGGAGCCGGCATGACCGACCCGACGCCCCAGGAGGGCCACACCTCGCCCACGCCCGCGGCGGTGCCGGACCGGCGACCGACGCCGCAGCCGACCGGGCAGCAGCAGCCGCGGTCCAGCGGTCCCGGCAGGGGCCTCACCCGTGCGCGCGGCGCGATGGCGGGCGCCGTCTTCGCGGTCGCGGTCATGACGGTCACCCTCACGACCGGTGTCGCCCTCGAGACGGGACTGCGCGCCCTCGGGATCGGCGCCCTCGTGGCGGCCGTCGCCATCGCGCTGCGCCCGGCCCGGGCCTTCGCCCAGGGCTTCCTCGTGGCCACCGTCGTGGGCTACGTGCTCGCCGTCGTCGTCCTGCTGACGACCCTGGCCATGACCGCCGGGTCGCAGTGAGGCTCTACGCGGACACCCCGACCAGGCGCACCCGACAGCTCCTGTCCGACGTGCTCGTGCTCCTCTGGACGGGTCTCTGGGTGTATGCCGGTCGCCAGGTCCACGACACCGTGGACCGCCTGCGCGCTCCGGCCGACTCGCTCACGTCCGCCGGGCGTTCGGTCAACGGCGCCCTGACCGGTGCTGGTGACCAGGCCGGGCAGCTCCCCCTCGTGGGCGACCAGCTCAAGACCTGGCTGACGCAGGCCGCCGGGTCGGGGACGACGCTGCAGACGGCCGGGACCTCGATGGCCGACACCGTCGACAGCCTCGCCCGGGTGCTCGGGCTGGCGACCGCGCTCGTGCCTGTCCTCATCGTGCTCGCGGTGTGGCTCTACGTGCGGGGACGCTTCGTGCGCAACGCGATCCAGTCCCAGAGGTTCATCGATGCGGGTGAGGACCTCGACCTGTTCGCCCTGCGAGCCCTCGCGACCCAGCCGATGAAGGCGCTGGCGCGGGTCTCGGACGACCCGGCCGGTGCCTGGCGCCGTCAAGACCGCGACGTGCTCCACCGACTCGCCCTGCTCGAGCTCCGGGACCAGGGGCTGCGACCGCCGCCTGGCAGCTGACCCCGCCGCCGCCCGGAGCGACGACCGCCGAGGGGACCGCACCGGGCGGCCGTCTGGCCTCAGGCGTCGGTGCGCGTCACCTGGGGCACGAGGTCCTCCGCCGGCGGTGCCCACGACTGCGGCGAGGCGGGCACCTGCTCACCGGACCGGATGTCCTTGACCTCGTCGCCGGACCCATCGGCACCGGGGAACCACACGAACGGGATGCCGCGACGCTCGGCGTAACGGATCTGCTTGCCGAAACGGGCTGCCGACGGCGCGACCTCGCAGGCGACGCCACGTCGGCGCAGCGCGGTGGCGACGCCCACCGCCTGCTCGCGCGAGTCGTCGTCGGTCAGGGCGACGAGCACGGCGGCCGGGGTCGAGCGCGAGGCGGTGACGAGGCCGCGGCCGATGAGCAGGCCGAGGATCCGCGTCACGCCGATCGAGATGCCGACACCGGGGTAGGTCGTCCGGCCGTCGCTGGCGAGGGCGTCGTAGCGGCCGCCCGAGCAGAACGACCCCCAGGACTCGTGCCCGACGAACTGGGTCTCGTAGACGGTGCCGGTGTAGTAGTCGAGACCGCGCGCGATGCGCAGGTCGGCGACGAGCTTGCCCGGTGCGTGGGCCATCCCGGTCCGGATGACGCGCGCCAGCGACTCGAGGCCCTCCTCGAGGAGCGGGTGCTCGACACCGAGCGCCCGGACCTGGTCGACGAAGCCGAGGTCGGTGGAGCGGATCGCGGCCAGGGCGAGGCACTGGTCGGCCTGCTCGTCGGTCGTGCCCGACTCGAGCAGGAGGGCCTTGACCTTCTCGGGGCCGATCTTGTCGAGCTTGTCGACGATGCGCAGCGTCCCGATGACGTCGGTGATGCCGATGCCCTGGTAGAAGCCGTTGGGGATCTTGCGGTCGTTGACCTGGATGACGAACTCGCCCACGGGGAACCGACTGAAGACGTCGGCGATGACGAGCGGCATCTCCGCCTCGAAGTGCGGCGAGAGCTGCCCCACGTCGACGACGTCGATGTCGGCCTGGGTGAACTCGCGGTAGCGCCCCTCCTGGGGCCGCTCGCCGCGCCAGGCCTTCTGGATCTGGTAGCGCCGGAACGGGAAGGAGAGCTTGCCGGCGTTCTCGAGCACGTAGCGCGCGAACGGCACGGTCATGTCGAAGTGCAGGCCCCACCGCGCGTCGTCGTCGCTGCCCCCGGCCAGGCGGGACACGGCGTAGATCTCCTTGTCGGCGTCCTCCCCCTGGGAGCTGAGCCGGTCGATCGGCTCGATGGAGCGCGTCTCGATCGAGGAGAAGCCGTGCAGCTCGAACGTCTCGCGGATGACGTCGAGGAAGCGCTGCTCGACGATGCGCTCGGACGGGAGGTACTCGGGGAAGCCGCTGATCGGCATGACCTTGGCGGCCTTGGGCTGCGGGGTGCTCACGCGGGCAAGTCTTTCAGGTAGGGGTTGGTGGCGCGCTCGTGGGCCATCGTCGTTGCCTGGTAGTGCCCGGGCAGCACGAGCGTCGTGTCCGGCAGCGGGAGCACGACGTCGCGCAGGCTGCGCTGCATGGCAGCCGGGTCGCCGCCGGGTAGGTCGGTGCGCCCGACCGAGCCGGCGAAGAGCACGTCGCCGGTGACCATGGTGCGGTCGACGTCGACCTGCTCGCGGATCCCGTCGGGCACCCGGTCGATGCCGAACATGACAGAGCCCTCGGTGTGCCCCGGGGCATGGAGCACGTCGAAGTCCATGCCCGCCAGCGTCAGGCGGGTGCCGTCGGTGATCTCGACGACGTTGGTCGGCTCGGTCCACGTGGCAGCCGTGCCGAACTGCTGCTCGAGCATGGCGATGAGTCCCGGGTTGCTGCGTCCGAGCAGGTCGTGCAGCCGGTAGCGGTCGTCGGCGTGGATGTAGGCAGCGGTGTCGGACCCGCAGACGGGCGTGACGGAGTAGACGTGGTCGACGTGCCCGTGCGTCAGCAGCACCGCCGAGGGCCGCAGCCGGTGCTCGGCCAGCACCTCGCGCAGCGTCTCCTCGACCCCGATGCCCGGGTCGACGATGACGCACTCCTCCCCCGCCGCGGGGGCGAGGACGTAGCAGTTGGTGTCGAACGCCTGGGCGGGGAACGCGATGGTCAGCACGCTGGGAGCCTAGCGAGCGGGCCGACGCGGGCACCCGGCATACGACCTCCTCGACGCCCGGGTATGCCGTGAGCGTCCTCTCGCACACGCGGATCCGCGCTCGCGCGGGAGATGTCACGGACTCGTGACCGGTCCCGCTGCACCGGCGCCGCCGTCGTTCCATAAAATGACCGGACGCCCGGGGACCGCCCATGTGGCCCGTACGAGGAGAGGTTCGTGACCAAAGAGCAGGAACGCGCACGTGCGCGCCGCCGCCACGAGGAACAGCAGAAGAGCGCCAAGCCGCCGGTGGGCGACTCGACGCGCGACAAGCAGGTCTTCGGTGTGATCCTCGCGGTCATCCTCATCGTCGCAGCCGTCATCGTCGTGCCCAAGATCGTCGGGAGCTCCGACAGTCCCGCCCCGGCGGCGGCGCCGACCACCCCGACGAGCACCGCGACCGGCAGCCCGACCTCGTCCGGCGGCCTGGCCGCCGGGCAGAAGCTGGCGGCGGGGTGCACCGCTCCCCCGCCGAACCAGACGACCCCGAAGCAGCAGAAGGACGTCCCGTCCAAGGCCACCGCGGCCGGCAAGACCTTCGTCGCGACCGTCAAGACGACGTGTGGCGACCTCACCTTCGAGCTCGACGGCACCAAGGCGCCGCAGACCGTCGCGTCGTTCATCAACCTCGCCAAGACCGGCTTCTGGGCCCCGAGCCCGTGCCACCGCGTCACCACGGAGGGCATCTACGTCCTCCAGTGCGGTGACCCCACCGGCACCGGCCAGGGTGGCCCCGGCTACACCTTCGGCATCGAGAACGCGCCCAAGGACGGCAAGTACGCGACCGGCGTGCTCGCCATGGCCCGCACCCAGGACCCGAACAGCAACGGTGGCCAGTTCTTCATCACCTATAAGGAAACCCAGTTGCCGACCGACGGTGGTGGCTACACGATCTTCGGGAAGGTGACCAAGGGCCTCGACATCGTTGAGAAGATTGCGGCCAACAAGGCGCTGCCCCCCAGCCCGGCGGACGGGACCCCCGTCTCCCCGATCAGCATCCTCAGCGTCAGCGTGACGGAGAAGAAGGCATGACCGACATCCAGCACCCCCAGACTGACGAGACCTCCGAGCCCGCGACGGACGCCTCGGCCACCCAGGCGGCAGGGGCCTCCGAGGCCCAGGCCCCGCAGCCCGACGAGTCCGCGGACGCCCCGCAGACCGACGAGTCCGCGGACGCCCCGCAGACCGACGAGTCCGCGGACGCCCCGCAGACCGACGGGTCCGCGGTCGCTTCGGCCACCGAGGGCGACGTCGCAGGCGAGACGGACGCCGAGCCCGTCGCGGAGAAGGACATCGAGCCGTCCGAACCCGTTGCAGGCAAGGACGCCCAGCCCGTCGCCGAGCCCGCCGCGCAGGAGGACGCTGAGCCGTCCGCCGCCGACGCGGAGACGGCTGACGCCGTCGCCTCGGTGAGCAGCACTGAGGGCGGCGACACCGCGGAGGCGACCCCCGAGGCAGCCGCCTCCGAGACCGCCTCCGAGACCGCCTCCGAGACCGCCTCCGAGACCGCCTCCGAGACGGCAGCCACGGCCACTCCGGTGGCTCCGTCACCGGCCAGTGTCCCCAAGCCGTCGGCGATCCCCACCCCGGCAGCACTCGCCAAGGCGGCGCCGCACCCGACCGTGACGCCGGCCGCCCCGGCGCTCATCACGACCGACCACTCCGCCTCCGCGGCCTTCGGACGCGTCGACGAGAACGGCACCGTCTTCGTGCGCACCAAGGACGGTCAGGAGCAGGAGGTCGGCTCGTATCCCGGAGCCAGCGACGAGCAGGCCCTGACGTACTTCGCGCGCAAGTACGACGAGCTCTTCGCCTCCGCGGTCCTGCTCGAGCAGCGCCTCTCCCAGCCCGAGGTACCCTCCAAGGACGTCGCCGAGGGCCTCAAGACCCTGGCCGCCCAGGTCAAGGACGCGACCGTCGTCGGAGACCTCGACGCCCTCGCCGCCAAGCTCGACGAGATCCAGTCGGGCCTGGCCGCGAAGCGCAACGTCGAGCAGCAGCACCGCGCCGAGGCGCGGGTCGCCGCCACGGCCGAGCGCGAGAAGATCGTCGCCGAGGCCGAGTCGATCGCTGCGCAGCCGGAGAACCGCATCCAGTGGAAGACGAGCGGAGCTCGCATGCGCGAGCTGCTCGACGAGTGGAAGGCGCACCAGCGCGCGGCGACGCGGCTGGACCGCGAGACGGAGTCGAACCTGTGGCAGCGCTTCAGCGCGGCCCGCAACGGGTTCGACAAGGCGCGCCGCAGCCACTTCGCCGGTCTCGACGCGCAGCACGCCGACGCCAAGGGAGCCAAGGAGCGCCTTGTCGCCGAGGCCGAGAAGCTCGCGACGAGCACCGACTGGGCTGCCACCGCGGGTGCGTTCAAGCGGCTCATGGACGAGTGGCGCAACGCGGGACGGGCCAGCCGGGCCGACGACGACAAGCTCTGGGCGCGCTTCAAGGCCGCCCAGGACAGCTTCTTCGCGGCCAAGGACGAGGTCGTCGCGGTCGAGGAGGAGCAGTACCGCGGCAACCTCACCGTCAAGGAGGCCCTGCTCGTCGAGGCCGAGGCGATCCTGCCGGTCACCGACCTCGAGAAGGCCAAGGCCCAGCTGCGCGTCATCCAGGACAAGTGGGACGCCGCGGGCAAGGTCCCCCGGTCCGACATGGAGCGCGTCGAGAAGGCCATGCGACGTGTCGAGCAGACCGTCCGTGATGCCGAGGACCGCAAGTGGAAGTCGAGCAACCCGGAGGTGGCCGCCCGCGCCAAGGCCATGGTCGAGCAGCTCGAGCGCGCCGTCGCCGACCTGCAGGACGACCTGGCCAAGGCCGAGGCGTCCGGTAGCGCGAGCAAGATCAAGAAGGCCCGTGAGGCGCTCGAGGCGCGTCAGGTCTGGCTCGACCAGGCCCGCGCCGGCGTCGCCGAGTTCGGCGGCTGACCGCCCTTTTCCTGACGGACGACAGTGCCCACTCGACTCACGGGTCGAGTGGGCACTTTCGTATCTCCAGTGGGACCGTGCCACGGCCGGAGGTGGAGCCAGCGGCGCGCGCTCACATGGTCGACTTGCCGCCGTTGACGCGGTAGACGTCGAAGACGCCGTCGATCTTGCGGACGGCCTTGATGACGTGGTCGAGGTGGGCCGGGTCGCCCATCTCGAAGGTGAAGCGGGAGATGGCCACCCGGTCGCGGGAGGTCTGGACCGACGCGGAGAGGATGTTGACGTGCTGGTCGGACAGCACCCGCGTCACGTCGCTCAGCAGCCGGTTGCGGTCGAGCGCCTCGACCTGGAGCTGGACGAGGAAGACGCTGGCCGAGCTCGGCGCCCACTCGACGTCGATGAGGCGTTCGGGGTTGGCCGTCAGCTGGTCGGCGTTGGTGCAGTCGACGCGGTGCACGGAGACGCCGTTGCCGCGCGTGACGAAGCCGATGATCGGGTCTCCGGGCACCGGCGTGCAGCACTTGGCGAGCTTGACCCACACGTCGGCGGTGCCGACGACGACGACTCCCGGGTCACCGGGCTTGCGGCGGCTGGACGCCCGGGTCGGGACGGTCGCCTCGGCGAGGTCCTCGGTGGCGCCGTCGACACCGCCCATGGAGGCGACGACCTTGCCCACGACGTGCTGCGCGGACACGTGGCCCTCGCCCACGGCGGCATAGAGCGCCTCGATGTCCTGGTAGCGCAGGTCGGTCGCGACGGCCGTCATCGACTCGTGGCTCATGAGCCGCTGGAGCGGCAGGTTCTGCTTGCGCAGCGCCTTGGCGATCGAGTCCTTGCCGGCCTCGATCGCCTCCTCGCGGCGCTCCTTGGAGAACCACTGCTTGATCTTGTTGCGCGCACGGGGGCTCTTGACGAACTGCAGCCAGTCCCGCGAGGGGCCGGCGCCGTCGGCCTTGGACGTGAGCACCTCGACGACGTCGCCGTTCTCGAGGGTCGACTCGAGCGGCACGAGGCGGCCGTTGACCCGCGCACCGATGCAGTGGTGGCCGACCTCGGTGTGGACGGCATACGCGAAGTCGACGGGCGTGCCGCCCATCGGCAGCGCCACGACCGACCCCTTGGGCGTGAAGACGTAGACCTCGCTGCTGCCCATCTCGAAGCGCAGCGAGTCGAGGAACTCGCCCGGGTCCTCGGTCTCGCGCTGCCAGTCGAGCAGCTGGCGCAGCCACGCCATGTCGTTCTGCGGGGTGATCTCGCCGGGGCGGGCGGGGCCGCCACCGTTGCTCTGGTCCTTGTACTTCCAGTGGGCCGCGACGCCGTACTCGGCCCGACGGTGCATCGTGTGGGTGCGGATCTGGATCTCGACCGGCTTGCCCTGCGGGCCGATGACCGTCGTGTGCAGCGACTGGTACATGTTGAACTTCGGCATCGCGATGTAGTCCTTGAACCGGCCCGGGACCGGGTTCCACCGCGAGTGGAGGGCGCCCAGCGCCGCATAGCAGTCGCGCACCGTGTCGACGAGCACGCGGACGGCGACGAGGTCGTAGATCTCCTCGAAGTCGCGGCCCCGCACGATCATCTTCTGGTACACGGAGTAGTAGTGCTTCGGCCGACCGGTCACGACGGCCTTGATCTTGGCCGCGGTGAGGTCCTCGGTGACCTGGCTGCGCACGCCGGCGAGGTACTCCTCACGGGCGGGGGCGCGCTCGGCGACGAGGCGCACGATCTCGTCGTAGACCTTCGGGTAGAGCGTCGCGAACGAGAGGTCCTCGAGCTCCCACTTGATGGTGTTCATGCCGAGGCGGTGCGCGAGCGGGGCGTAGATCTCGAGCGTCTCGTTGGCCTTGCGCTTGGCCGACTCGGGACTGACGTAGCGCCACGTCCGCGCGTTGTGCAGGCGGTCGGCGAGCTTGATGACGAGGACGCGGATGTCGCGCGCCATCGCGATGACCATCTTGCGCACGGTCTCGGCCTGCGCGGCCTCGCCGTAGGTGACCTTGTCGAGCTTGGTGACGCCGTCGACGAGCATCGCGATCTCGTCGCCGAAGTCGCGACGCAGCTCATCGAGGCTGTATGCCGTGTCCTCGACCGTGTCGTGCAGCAGCGCCGCCGCGAGGGTCGGGGGCGTCATGCCGAGCTCGGCGAGGATGGTCGTCACGGCGAGCGGGTGCGTGATGTACGCGTCGCCGCTCTTGCGCATCTGGCCCTCGTGCGCGTGCTCGGCGACGGCATACGCCCGCTCGATGACCGACAGGTCGGCCTTCGGGTGGTTCTGGCGGACCGCCGTCATGAGCGGTTCGAGGACGGGGTTGCCGGCCGGCCGGGTGGCCCCGAAACGTGCGAAACGGGCGCGCACCCGCGACGGGGTGGACAGCTCGTTGCGGACGTCCTCGCTCATGAAGAGAGTCTAGGCGGTCCGTCCGGGATCACAGCGTGAGGATGGCGTTGACCGGCCGGTCCCCGAGACGCGTGCGCCCCTCGAGGAAGGCCAGCTCGAGGACGACCTCGATCGCGGTGACCTTCGCGCCGGCTCGCTCGACGAGCAGGGCGGTGGCCTCGGCGGTGCCGCCGGTCGCCAGGACGTCGTCGATGACGAGCACGCGCTGCCCGGGCTCGAAGGCGTCGGTGTGCACCTCGATCTCGGCCGTGCCGTACTCGAGGGCGTAGGACTCGCGGTACGTCTCGCCCGGCAGCTTGCCGGCCTTGCGCACCGGGACCATGCCGAGGCCCAGCTCGTAGGCCACGGCGGCGCCGAGGATGAAGCCGCGGGCCTCGACGCCGACGATGACGTCGACCTGGCCCTCGTAGCGCGCCGCGATGTCGCGCACGAGCTCGCCCAGCGCGGGGCCGTCGGCGAACAGCGGCGTGAAGTCCTTGAAGAGGACGCCCGGCTTCGGGAAGTCCGGGATGTCGCGCACCTTGCTCGCGACGAGGTCACTGATCTGGCTCACGCCGTCTCCTGCTGCTGATCGAACGTACGGTGTGGGCTTGTTCAGCGTCGCGACTTGGGGGCGCGCTTGGGCTGGTTACGCGGACCCGGCTGGGCGTACTTGTGGACGGGTCGGGCCGAGGTCTCGCCGGGCGCGGCTGAACCGGTGACGGAACCCGTGGCGGCGCCGGTCGCGTCGGCACCGACGACAGCCGGCTCCAGCGCACCCTGCGGCGCGGCGACGTGGGGCTTCACGCCGTGCCGGGCGACGTACTTCTCGAGCTCACGGACGGCCGGCTCGTTGCGACGCAGGTCGACGAGCAGGGGCGTGGCGATGAAGATCGAGGAGTACGCACCGACCGCGATGCCGATGAAGAGGGCGAGCGACAGGTCGAGGAGCGTGCCCGGACCGAGCAGGGTGAAGCCGACGAAGAGCACGGCCGCGATCGGCAGCAGCGCGACGACCGTCGTGTTGATCGAGCGCACCAGCGTCTGGTTGACGGCGAGGTTGGCCGCGGCGGAGTACGTCATGCGCTTGGTCCGGAAGGCCTCCGAGGTGTTCTCGCGCACCTTGTCGAAGACGACGACGGTGTCGTAGAGCGAGTAGCCGAGGATGGTCAGGAAGCCGATCATCGACGACGGCGTGATCTCGAAGCCGAACAGGGCGTAGATGCCGACCGTGATGACGAGGTCGTGCAGCAGCGCCACGAGACCCGAGACGGCCATCTTCCACGTGCGGAAGTAGAGCGCCATGACGATGGTCACGAGGATGAGGAAGACGATCAGGCCCCGGATCGCCTGCTGGCTCACCGACTGTCCCCAGCTGGGGCCGATGAGCGAGGCGCTGACCGCGCTCTTGTCGACCCCGAACTGCTGGGCCAGCGCGGTCGACGCCTCGTCCGTGCGGTCCGAGGCGGCCTCGGACTGCACGCGGACGGTGTCCTGGCCGACGATCGTCGAGATGACGTTGCCCTCGATGCCGGCCTTGGAGATGGCGGCCTGCGCCTTCTCCTCGTAGCCCTGGCTGTTGGTCACGCCCTGGACGCGGAACTCGGAGCCACCGCTGAACTCGATGCCGAAGTTGAGTCCCCTGACGAAGATGCCGACCAGCGCGAGGGCGATGAGCACCGCCGACAGGGCGTACCACGTCTTCTGGCGCTTGATGAAGTCGATCGAGCGCTTGCCGGTGTAGAGGTCGTTGCCGACCTGGGCGAAGTTGATCATGCCTGGGCCTTCCCATCGGCGACGCGGGCAGAACCCACGGTGGCGGGCGGGCGCTGGGCGCCGGGTGCCCCGAACTGGCCGCGACCGCGGTAGCGGACCGACTCCTTCGCGCCGAGGCGCTGCGGGTCCAGACCCGACCACTTGTGGCCGTTGCCGAAGAACTCGGTGCGGGCGAGGAGCTGGACCATCGGGTGCGTGAAGAGCATGACCACGAGCAGGTCGATGATCGTCGTGAGGCCCAGGGTGAAGGCGAAGCCTCGCACGTTGCTCGAGGCCAGGAAGTAGAGCACCCCGGCCGCGATGAAGTTGACGGCGTCGGCCGCGATGATGGTGCGTCGCGCCCGCTTCCAGCCGGTCTCGACGGCAGCCACGAGCGGCCGGCCGTCACGCACCTCGTCACGGATGCGCTCGAAGTAGACGATGAAGCTGTCGGCGGTGACACCGATGGCGACGATGAGTCCGGTGACTCCCGCCATGGTCAGGCGGAAGCCGTGGGTCGTGCCGAGCACCGTGACCGCGAGGTAGGTGATGACCGACGCGACGACGAGCGAGGCGACCGTGACGAAACCGAGGGCGCGGTACTGGATCAGCGAGTAGATGACGACGAGCAGCAGCCCGATGAGGCCGGCGAGCAGGCCGATGCGCAGCTGCTCCTTGCCGAGCTGGGGCGTGATGTTGTCCTGCGTCTGCAGCGCGAAGGAGATCGGCAGGGCACCGAACTTCAGCTGCTCCGCGAGCTGCTTGGCCGAGTCGATGGTGAACGAGCCGGTGATCGAGGCGCGGCCGTCGGTGATGACGGCACGAGCCTGCGGTGCGGTGATGACCGCCTTGTCGAGCACGACGGCGAACTGGTCGAGCGGCGGCTGCGACTGCAGGCCGTAGAGGCGCTTGGTGACCGCGGCGAACTTGGCCTTGCCAGCGTCCTTGAACGACAGCGCGACCTCGACGATCGAGGTGGGTTGGCCGTTGGGGCCGGGCTGGTAGCCGCTCGTGGCGTCGGCGATCTCGCTGCCGTCGATCTCGCTCGGGCCGAGGACGTACTTGGTGACGCGGTCCTCACCACAGGTCGCGATCGGCAGGGCCGGGTCGTCGACGATGGCGTCGACCGCACCGGGCTTGGCGCAGTTGAGCGCGGTGTAGTCCTTGGCGACCTTCGCGGCGGCGGCGTCGGCCTTGGCCTTGTCCCAGCCGAGGCCCACGAGACCGGTGCTGGCCTGCGCCTTGATCGCGGCCTCGGTCTGCGCCGGGGTGGGCGTGGCAGGAGTCTGCGTGGCGGCGGGCGCCGGGGTGGTCGCCGTGGCGGACGGCGTCGTGGCCGTGCCCGTGGGCGTCGCCGGCGTCGTGGCGGCGCGCAGGGCGTCCGGGACGGCGCCGTTCTGCGCGGTGGCAGACGTCGAGGGGGTCGCTGCGGGTGCGGTGCCCGTCGAGGTGCCGGTCGGCGTGCCGGACGGGGTGACCGTGCCGGTCGCACTGCCCGAGGGCGTCGCACCGGGGTTGACCTGCGAGGCGTTGGCGTCGAGGGCCTGGACGTAGACGGCGCGGAACCGCAGCTGCGAGGGCTTCTTCAGCGCGTCGAGCTGCTCCGGCGTGGGCTGCCCGGGGATGGACACGACGATGCTGCGCCCACCCTGGGTGGTGATCTCGGCCTCGGAGACGCCGTTGGCGTCGATGCGCTGCCGGATGATGTCGACGGCCCGGTTGACCTGGCCCTCGCTGATCGTCTCGCTGCCGGTGAGCTGGGGCTGGAGCACGAGCTCCGTGCCGCCCTCGAGGTCGAGGCCGAGGCGCGGGGTCAGCGACCCGTCGCCCCACTTCGTCAGGCCTGCCGCCAGGGCGCTGAGGCCGAGGATGACGACGATGAGCGCCAGGAGGCTGCGTCTCGCCGACTTCTTGGTGGAGCTGCGTGCCACGAAACCCTCACTGACCGTTCTGCTGGGAGCCGGGCGTGCTGCCCGGAGCCTCGTCGGGCGCGACGTCGGTGGACGGCGTCGCGTCGGTGGTGTCGGCCACGGCCGACTCGTCGGACTGCTTCATCGCGATGGCGCGACGGTCGACGCGGATCGTGGTGCCCTCGGCGACCTCGAGCCAGACGCTGGAGTCGTCGAGGTGCTTGACCGTGCCGTAGATCCCGGACGACGTGACGATGCGGTCACCGACGTGCAGGGACGAGCTGAAGTCGCGCATCTGCTTCATCCGCTTGTTCTGGGTGAAGAACAGCCAGCCCAGCAGCAACAGGGGCAGGGCGAAAATCAGCAACGAGAAAGTCCCGTTGTTGCTCATGTCAGCTCAGTCCTTCGTGTCTTCGTCCGGTCGGTGCACACGCGCGCCACGACCGTCGTTCGGGTCGGATGTCGCGTCAACGACCAGGGGCACCGGATGGTGCCGCGGCAGCGGCGATGGTGCCCGCAGGAGTCTACGTGCGCCGGTGCAGTTTGTCAGACCGGATCGGGCCGTGGCGCAGCGGGCACGGGTCACGTTTTGGTCGCGTCCCGCAGCCGCCCGAGCACGTGGGCGCGCCCCTAGAAACGGGCGCCGCCGGCCTCCTCGATGGGCAGCGTGGCGGTCCAGAGCGACTGCGCCTCGAGCGGAGGCGTCAGCCCGAGGTGCTCCCAGGCGAGGCCGGACGCGGCCCGCCCACGCGGCGTGCGCACCATGAAGCCCTCACGCACGAGGTAGGGCTCGGCGACCGTCTCGACGGTATCGGGCTCCTCGCCGACGGCCACGGCGAGCGTCGACAGCCCCACCGGTCCCCCGCTGAACCGGCGGCACAGCGCCTCGAGGACGGCACGGTCGAGCCGGTCGAGGCCGCGCTCGTCGACGTCGAAGAGCTCGAGGGCCTGCCGGGCCGCCGTGTGGGTGACCCGGTCCTCGCCGTGGACCTGGGCCCAGTCGCGCACGCGGCGCAGCAGGCGGTTGGCGATGCGGGGCGTGCCACGCGAGCGCAGGGCGATCTCGCGGATGCCGTCGTCGTCGGCGTCGAGCCCGAGCAGGCGTGCCGAGCGGTGCAGGATGGTCACGAGGTCGGCGGCTGCGTAGTAGTCAAGATGGCCCGTGAAGCCGAACCGGTCGCGCAGGGGCGCCGGCAGCAGACCGGCCCGGGTGGTCGCGCCGACGACGGTGAAGGGCGGCAGCTCGAGCGGGATCGCGGTAGCGCCCGGCCCCTTGCCGATGATGACGTCGACCCGGAAGTCCTCCATCGCGAGGTAGAGCATCTCCTCGGCCGAGCGGGACATGCGGTGGATCTCGTCGAGGAAGAGCACCTCTCCCTCGGCCAGGGACGACAGCACCGAGGCGAGGTCGCCCGCGTGCTGGATGGCCGGACCCGAGGTGATGCGGATGGGCTGCTCGAGCTCGCCCGCCACGATCATCGCGAGGGTGGTCTTGCCCAGTCCGGGCGGCCCGGAGAGCAGGACGTGGTCGGGCGGGGTGCCGCGGCGCTTGGCCGCCTTGAGGACGAGGCCGAGCTGGTCGCGCACGCGGGTCTGGCCCGGGAAGTCCTCGAGCCGCTTCGGGCGCAGCGCCGCCTCGACCTGCCGCTCGTCGGTGTCGCCGGCGGCGTCGACGGTGCGGGCGGTCGCGTCGAACGAGCCGTCGTCCCAGACGTCCGGGACCTGCTCGACCTCCCACGACCGGTCGACGCTCATCGACCGAGCTCCTGCAGGGCCGCGCGAAGGAGGGCGGAGACGCCGGCGCCGTCAGCGGCCAGCGGTGCCACCTTGTCGAGGGCGTCGTCGGCCTGCCGTGCGGTCCACCCGAGGCCGACGAGGGCCTCACGGACCTGCTCGCGCCAGGCCTCGCCGCTGTCGAGGTGCACCGGCTCGGCCTGCCCCGCCGAGCCCGGCAGGGCGCCGAGCTTGTCCTTGAGCTCGAGCACCATGCGCTCGGCGCCCTTCTTGCCGATGCCCGGGACCTTGGTCAGCGCCACGAGGTCACCGGTGCCGAGCGCGATCCGCACCGCGTCGGGCGAGTGGACGGCGAGCACCGCCAGGGCCAGGCGCGGGCCGACGCCCGAGACGGTCTGGACGGTCTCGAAGACGTGCTTCTCGTCGTCGGTGGCGAAGCCGTAGAGCGTCAGCGAGTCCTCGCGCACGACGAGACTCGTCGCGAGCTCGGTGGGCTGGCCCAGCCGCACCGACGTGGCGGTCGCGGGCGTCGTGTGGACGAGCATGCCGACTCCGCCGACGCCGACCACGACGGAGTCGAGGCCGACCTTGAGGACGGTGCCGGAGAGCGAGGCGATCATCGGGGCTGGGCTCCAGGGTGCGGTGGGGTGCGGTCGGGTGAGGCGGGTGACGGTGTCCGCCCCGCCCGGGAGGTCTGGGCCGACGCGGCCCTCAGTCGTTGCACGGGTGGCGCGGCTCCCGGCGGGACCCGACGGGGTATGCCGCTCCCCCGGTTGCCGGTGCGCGCCAGCACCTCGAGCCGTGCCTCCTCGAGACGGCTCTGGGTGCCCCCGCGCCACACGTGGCAGATGGCGAGCGCGAGCGCGTCGGCGGCGTCCGCGGGCTTGGGTGGCGTGTCGAGTCCGAGCAGCCGGGTCACCATCGTGGTGACCTGCGCCTTGTCGGCCCGCCCGCTGCCGCTGACGGCGGCCTTGACCTCGGTCGGGGTGTGCAGGGTGACCGGCAGGCCGAGCCGCTCGGCGATGATCATGACGATCCCCGTGACCTGCGCGGTGCCCATGACGGTGGAGACGTTGGTGTCGGCGAAGACCCGCTCGATGGCGACGGCCTCGGGGCGGTGCCGGGCGAACCACTGGCGCATCTCGTCCTCGACCACGACGAGGCGTCGCGGCGTGGGGTCGGTGGACGGGGTGCGGATGACGCCCACATCGACGAGGGAGAGCTTGCGACCCGGGACGCCGTCGACGACGCCGACGCCGCACCGCGTGAGCCCGGGGTCGACCGCGAGGACGCGCACGGCATACCTCCAGGTCTGTGGGCGGGGCGGACGATCCGAACAGGTGTTCGGGACAACGCTAGCCGCGCTCCCCCGAAAGCACGGGAGGCACGCCGGTGCCGGCGTGCCTCCCGTGCTGCGGCCGGCGCCGGCCCGTGTGGGCTCAGTCCTCGTCGTCGTCGAGCTGGGCGAGCACGTCGTCCGGGATGTCGCCGTTGGCGAAGACGTTCTGCACGTCGTCGCTGTCCTCGAGAGCCTCGATGACGCGGATCATCTTCCGCGCGCCGTCGAGGTCGAGCGGCACCTGCAGGTTGGGCACGAACGAGGCCTCGGCCGACTCGTAGTCGATGCCGGCATCCTGGATCGCCTTGCGGACCGCGACGAAGTCGGTGGCCTCGGAGATGATCTCCCACGTGTCGCCGTTGTCGTTGACCTCCTCGGCCCCCGCCTCGAGCACGACCTCGAGGATGTCGTCCTCGGAGCCGGCGTCCTTGAGGACGGTCACGACACCCTTTCGGTTGAAGACGTAGGACACCGAGCCGGGGTCGGCGAGCTGGCCACCGTTGCGGGTCAGTGCGGTGCGCACCTCGGCGGCGGCGCGGTTGCGGTTGTCGGTGAGGCACTCGATGAGGACGGCGACACCGTTGGGGGCGTAGCCCTCGTACATGATCGTCTGCCAGTCGGCAGCGCCGGCCTCGGCCCCCGACGCGCGCTTGACGGCACGGTCGATGTTGTCGTTGGGCACCGAGGTCTTCTTCGCCTTCTGGATGGCGTCGTAGAGCGTCGGGTTGCCCGTGGGGTCGGCGCCGCCCTGGCGGGCTGCGACCTCGATGTTCTTGATGAGCTTGGCGAAGAGCTTGCCGCGCTTGGCGTCCTTGGCCGCCTTCTGGTGCTTCGTGGTGGCCCATTTGGAGTGGCCGCTCATGCAGTGTCCTCGCGTTCCGGTGACTGGCGTGCATCCGACTGCTGGAGTCGGTGCGCTCTGACGATCGAGACGAACTCGGCGTGGATCCGGCGGTCGGCCCCCACCTCCGGGTGGAAGGACGTGGCCATGAGGTTGCCCTGCCGGACCGCGACGATCCTACCGGCGGCGGCGCCCTCACTCACGCGGGCGAGCACCTGGACGTCGGGTCCGGCCTGCTCGACCCACGGCGCGCGGATGAAGACGGCGTGAACCGTGCCGGTCGCTCCGGAGCTCGCCGTGTCGCTCCAGGCGTAGTCGAGGTCCTGCTCGAAGGAGTCGACCTGACGGCCGAAGGCGTTGCGGCGCACCGTGATGTCGAGACCGCCGAGCGTCTGCTGGTCGGGGCGCCCGTCGGCGATGCGGTCGGCCAGCATGATCATCCCGGCGCACGAGCCGTAGACGGGCAGGCCCTCGCGGATGCGGCGCACGAGCGGCTCGCGCAGGTCGAAGGCGCGCACGAGCTTGTCCATCACGGTCGACTCCCCGCCGGGGATGACGAGCCCGTCGACCTGCTCGAGCTCGGCCGGGCGACGGACCGTCACGGCCTCGGCTCCGAGGGCGGACAGTGCCGCGAGGTGCTCGCGGACGTCGCCCTGCACGGCGAGGACGCCGATCCGCGGCAGGGTCAGGGTGCTGGTGGTGCTCACCGACCCAGCCTAGAACGCGGGGACCGGCCCGGACTCGAGGGGTGGGTCGGCGGGGAGCCAGTCGGAAGCGTCTGACATGCGAGATGATCGCGAAGGCAGCCCTGACGCCGGCGGCGCACCACCGGATACGTTGCCGCCATGACGACGGTGCACACCCACGACGACCTGATCGCCCGCGCTGCGGAGACCGACGCCGGCTCACCGCTGCGGGGCACCCGCGACCTTTTCACCCTGCCGGACGGCGTCATCTACCTCGACGGCAACTCGCTCGGCGCGCTGCCGAACGCCGTCCCGGCCGTCGTCGACGACGTCATGCACCGCCAGTGGGGCGAGCGCCTCATCCGGTCGTGGAACGAGGCCGACTGGTGGGGCGCCCAGACCCGCGTGGGCGACCGGGTCGGCCGCCTCGTCGGGGCCGCCCCGGGCCAGGTGGTCGTGACCGACTCGACGTCGGTCAACCTCTTCAAGGCCGTCATCGGCGCCGGACGGCTGCGCCCGGGCCGCACCGTCGTGCTCACCGACCCCGACTCCTTCCCCACCGACCTCTACATGACGGAGTCGGCCGCAGCCCTGGCGGGTCTCGAGGTGCGACGCGTCCACCCGCGCGACGCGACGGCGGCGATCGCCGAGGTGGGTGAGGCCCTGGCCCTCGTCTCGTACTCGAGCGTCGACTACCGGACCGGCGAGCTCTGGGACCTCCGCGCCATCACCGGGGCCGCCCACGCCGTGGGCGCGCTCGCGTGCTGGGACCTCTGCCACTCTGCCGGCGTCATCGAGGTCGACCTCGACGCCGGCGGCGCGGACCTGGCCGTCGGCTGCGGCTACAAGTACCTCAACGGCGGTCCCGGCGCGCCCGCCTTCCTCTACGTGGCGACCCGGCACCAGGACGACTTCGAGCAGCCGCTGACCGGCTGGCAGGGTCACGCGCACCCGTTCGCGATGCGCCCCGACTACGAGCCGGCGCCCGGCATCACCCGCGCCCGCGTCGGCACCCCGCCCCTGCTGTCGGTGCTCGCCCTCGAGGCCGCCCTCACGGCATACGACGGGCTCTCCCCCGCGGAGGTGCGGGCCGCGTCCCTGTCGGTGACCGGGACGTTCATCGACGCCCTCGACGCGCTCGGGGTCGACCTGCCGCTCGCGACTCCCCGCGACCCGGGGCGGCGTGGCTCGCAGGTGTCGCTGCGCCACCCGCAGGCCTTCGCCGTCGTGCAGGCGCTCATCGGGCGCGGCGTCATCGGCGACTTCCGCGAGCCCGACATCATCCGGCTCGGCTTCGCGCCGCTCTACGTCACGCACGTCGACGCCGTGCGCGCCGCCGTGCACGTCCACGAGGTCCTCGAGGGGCGTGAGTTCGAGCGGCCGGAGTTCGCCGAGCGCGGCGCCGTCACCTGACGCGTCGTGCCGCCGTCGGTGGTGGCCGTCGACCGGGGTGCATGAGCACGTCGACGTTGTCGCTCACCTGCTCGGCGGAGCCGACCCCTCGCGGAAGGGATCGGACGTCCGGGTCGCGGATGGTCTCGGCGAGGACCCCGACCGCGGCGTCGCGCACGCCGAGGTAGGGACGGTCCCAGAACGGCTCGACCGGGTCGTCGACGGTCGGGAGTCCTGCCGTCGCCTGCAGCAGGCTGAGCGCGCGCAGGGCCTCGACGAGGCCGGCCTGGCGCCGGTGCCAGTCGTCTGCGGCCAGGGCGCCCACCAGCGACGTCGCCGCGGCTCCGGCCCGCGGCAGTCGGGCGAAGCTCGTGCCGAGCCACTTGGCGTAGGGCGGCCACCGTCGCTCGAGCAGGTGGCCGAGGTGCATGGCGATCCCCGCGAGCCGAGCCGTCACCACGCGTGAGCCCAGCTCGTCGCCGCGCTCCCCCGTGCGCCCGACGAACGGCAGCTCCTGTGCGAGCCGTGCCCAGTCCGTCGCGACGACGTGGCGCCAGAGGTCGTCGGGGTACCACTCGAGCCGACGACGTATGCCGGTCAGCTCGCCCGCGCCGTCGGCGAACACCTCGCCGGCGGTGACCTCCAGGACGGCCTGACCGGTCAGGGAGAGCCACTCCTCGGTGGTGAGCCCGTCGGTGGGGTCGACCCCGAGCCGTGAGACGGCGAGGTCACGCACCGTGTCGACCTGGACGCGGTGGCGCACGACGGGGTCCCACGTCGTCGCGAACCGGACCGGGTGCCCGGCGAACGACTCGGGGAGGTGCTCGGCGAGGTGCGCGTCCACCGTCGCCACGAGCTCGCCCGGGACGAGGAGGTTGAGTCGCAGGCCCCAGTCGTGGTCGCGCGACATCGCGTCGTCGAGGCCGAGGACGTCGGAGCCGCTCCCGAGGCGGGCGGCGGCATACGGCAGCCGCGGCCAGCGGTCCTCGACGACGGGGCGCACGACCTCCTCGAAGTAGGACCGCGACAGCTCGGTTCCGCTCAGGCTCACGCCCCGATGGTGCCAGCCCCCGCCCCGGCGACACACCGGACAACAGCCGGAGGGTGCGGCTGCAACCGCAGAGGTTGGTCGCTGCTCGGTGTGTCGCGGGTCCGGGGGCGGCGGCAGGCGGCTTGGGACGTGCGTATGCCGCCGCGCCCGGTGGGGCACGACGGCATACGTCAGCAGGTGGCGTGGTGGCCGGAGGTCACCAACCGCGCTCGGCGAGCCGGTGCGGCTGCGGGATCTCGTCGACGTTGATGCCGACCATGGCCTCACCGAGGCCGCGCGAGACCTTGGCGATGACGTCGGGGTCGTCGTGGAAGGTCGTGGCCTTGACGATGGCCTCGGCGCGCTGGGCCGGGTTGCCGGACTTGAAGATGCCGGAGCCGACGAAGACGCCCTCGGCACCGAGCTGCATCATCATCGCCGCGTCGGCCGGGGTCGCGATGCCGCCGGCGGTGAAGAGCACGACCGGGAGCTTGCCGGCCTCGGCGACCTCCTTGACGAGCTCGTAGGGCGCCTGCAGCTCCTTGGCCGCGACGTAGAGCTCGTCCGGGCTCATCGAGTGCAGGCGGTTGATCTCGGCCCGCAGCGTGCGCATGTGCGTCGTCGCGTTGGAGACGTCACCGGTGCCGGCCTCGCCCTTGGAGCGGATCATGGCCGCGCCCTCGGTGATGCGGCGCAGGGCCTCGCCGAGGTTGGTCGCGCCGCACACGAAGGGCACCGTGAACTGCCACTTGTCGATGTGGTTGGCGTAGTCGGCCGGGGTCAGCACCTCGGACTCGTCGATGTAGTCGACACCGAGGCTCTGGAGCACCTGGGCCTCGACGAAGTGGCCGATGCGGGCCTTGGCCATCACCGGGATCGAGACGGCCTCGATGATGCTGTCGATCATGTCGGGGTCGCTCATCCGGGACACGCCGCCCTGGGCGCGGATGTCGGCCGGGACCCGCTCGAGGGCCATGACGGCGACGGCGCCGGCGTCCTCGGCGATCTGGGCCTGCTCGGCGGTGACGACGTCCATGATGACGCCGCCCTTGAGCATCTCGGCCATGCCGCGCTTGACGCGGGTCGTGCCGGTGGAGGCGGCGTGCTGGTCAGCCGCGGGCGTGGCGCCCGTGGTCGGGGTGGTGCTCACGATGTCCTGCTTTCCCGTGATCCGAAAGGTGGGTCGTCCCAAAGCGTAGGCCCACCACCCGGGTGCCCACGACCCGGTCCACCCGGGACGGGCTCGGCGTGATACGCCTCTCGGCGCACGGTCGGCATCCGTGCTGACGACTCCGGCGTCAGGCGGCGACGAGGTGCTCGGGCGAGGCGTCGTTGAACTCGACGGTGTGGGGCATCGGGGTGTGCCCGGCCAGGTGGAAGAGCCGGATCGTCCAGGTGCGGCGGACCCGTCGGACGTCGGTGACGGCGTCGTTGTGGAAGCGGCGGGCGAGCTGGACCCGCAGGCACGCGGAGCTGAGGCGACCGAGCACGTCCTCGCCCAGCGCGGTCGAGCGCAGCGAGCTGACGACGTCGGGCGTCAGGGCGAGGTCGAGCGCCTCGGTGAGGTCGTTCTCGGCGAGCTCGCGAGCCTCGCCGTGCTCCGACGGTGCCTCGAGCGACTCCGCGGCGGCGTTGGCGAGGATGAGCGAGGTGGCTCCGTCGAGCAGGCCGCTGTTGGCGAGCTCCACCGCGGCCTCGGCCCGGCGCACGAGCCGGGCGTCCAGCGCGGCGAGCGTGCCGCTGAGGCGCACGTGCAGCCGGTCGACCCGCGCCGCCGTGTAGGAGAGGTACCAGGCGATGACGACGAGGACGAAGAGGACCGCGAAGACCCAGGAGAGGACCTCGCTCATCGGGCACCCCCGCGCAGGAAGCGGTTCCAGCGTCCCTGCGGCTGCCAGTCCGCGGCCGCCCGACCTTCGATGACGGTCTCGTAGACCGCGAGGATCTCGTCGGCGACGACCGACCAGTCGAAGAGCCGGGCGCGGTGCTGGCCGGCCGCCGCGAGCTCGGCGCGACGCTCGGGCCGGCGGAGCAGGTCGACGAGGGTGCGCGCGAGGTCGTCGGGGTGCTCGTTGGCGAACATGGCCCCTGCGGTGCCGCCGTCGAGCACGCGGGAGAAGGCCGAGATGTCGCTGGCCAGCACGCAGGCACCGGCGCTCATGGCCTCGATGAGGATGATGCCGAAGCTCTCGCCGCCGGTGTTGGGGGCGACGTAGACGTCGACCGAGGCGAGGAGCGAGGCCTTGTCGTCGTCGGAGACGGAGCCGAGGAACTCGCACGCTGCTCGGACCTCGCGCGGCCAGCCCTCCGTGACCTCCTCGGGGTCGCCGGGCCCGGCGACGAGCACCCGCAGGCCGGGGACCGAGCGCAGCACCTCGGGCAGCGCCGCGGCGAGGACTGGCAGTCCCTTGCGCGGCTCGCCCATGCGGCCGAGGAAGGCGATGGTGGGCGACGTCGGGGTGCCGATCCACGCCGAGCGTCGGGGGGCGCTCGCGAAGCGGTCGACGTAGACGCCGTTGGGAATGACGACGGCGTCGCCGCCGACGTGGGTCGTGACGGTGCGCCGGGCGTCCTCGCTCACGGCGATGCGGCCCGAGATCTTCTCCAGGCTCGGCCGGATGATGGGGTATGCCGTCTGCATCGTCCGCGACCGCAGCATCGAGGTGTGGAAGGTGGCCACGATGGGGCCCTCCGCCGCCATCAGGGCGAGCACGCTGATGCTCGGGGTGACCGGCTCGTGCAGGTGCAGCACGTCGAACTGTCCGGCGTCGAGCCAGCGGTTCACCTTCGCGGCCGTGACGGGCCCGAAGTTCAGTCGCGCGACGGAGCCGTTGTAGCGCACCGCGGTGGCCCGACCGGCGGACGTGACGTAGTCGGGCAGCTCGGTCTCGCTGTCGGCCGGCGCGAGCACCGAGACCTCGTGCCCCTGGGCGATGAGGTGCTCGGCGAGGTCCCGGACGTGGAACTGCACCCCTCCGGGCACGTCGAACGAGTACGGGCAGACGATCCCGATCCTCACGAGGTCGCGCCTCGGGCAGAGGGGCTGGTCGGGCTGGTCGCGCTCGACGCGGTGGCTGCGTCCGGGATCTCGGTGCCGGCGGGGGTGGGGGTGGCGGCGGCGGGCGGCACGGGGGCCGCGAGGTCGTCGACGAAGACTCTCTGGAGCATGTGCCAGCTCGACGTGTGCTCGCGGATCGTGACGGCCAGGTGGTCGGCGCACTGCTGGATGAGGTCGGCGGCGCGCACGGCCGTGGTGCCCTCGACGCGGGGCACGAGCCGCTCGCTGAACTCGATGACCGTGCGGTGGCCGCCCAGCCCCTCGCCCGCCGGAGCGGGCTCGTACCAGATGCGGGCGGCGTAGAGCGGTGCGCCGGTCATGAGCGACAGCACGGCGGGTCCCTTGGCCATCCGGGCCCGGTGTCCGAGGAGGTCGACCTCGACGCCGCCGTTGGTCAGGTCCCGGTCCGCCGCCAGGGCGATGAGGCGGCCGCCGTCGCGGGCGGCCGTGAGCAGCCCGTGGAAGGGGTCGTCGCCGCCGGTCAGCGGGATGATGTCCATGTCGATGCTGCGCCGGAACGCGACGAACTCCTGGAAGACCTCCTCGGGCTTCAGGCGTTCGGCCACGGTCGTGACGGGCATCAGGTTGCCGGCGGACCAGGCGGCTGCGAGGTCGAAGTTGCCGAGGTGCCCGACGAAGACGACGCCGGCCTCGCGCCTGGCGCAGAGCTCGCGGATCTCGGCGTCACCGCGCACCACGATGGCCGCATCGATCTGGGCGCGCGAGAGCGACGGCAGCCGGAAGGCCTCGCAGTAGTAGCGCATGTAGGAGCGCATCCCCTGCCGGACGAGCGTCTCGAGCTCGGCCTCGGACAGCTCGGGGCGCACCTGGCGGTAGTTCGAGCGCAGGCGCTCGATGCCCTTGCCACCACGCCGCACGGAGAGGTCGGCGACACGGTCGAAGAGGGCGTATGCCGCCCGCTCCGGCAGGGCGCGTACGACCGACCACCCGAGCTTGAACCCGAGCACGCTGACGGTGTCGGTGGCCCGGCGGGGCAGGCTGGTCACGCGCCCACCTCTCCGGAGGCGAGTGCCTGCCGTCGCACGGTCAGCATCCGCTGGAGCACCGTGACGAAGCTGGCGACCGCCAGCAGGCCCAGGACGATCCCGAGCAGGAGGGTGGAGTCGAAGAGGTCGGCGAAGAAGGCTGCGACGAGCACCGCGACGAGCCGGTCGGCACGTTCGGCGATGCCGACGTCGGCCGTGTAGCCGAGTCCCTCGGCACGGGCCTTGGCGTAGGACACGACGCTGCCGAGGATGAGGCAGCTGAGGGCGAGACCGGCCATGAGCTGGTTGTTGCCCCGACCGGCGTAGAAGAGGACGAGACCGCCGAAGATGGCCGCGTCACCGACCCGGTCGAGCGTCGAGTCGAGGTAGGCGCCCCACTTGCTGGAGCGGCCCGACTCGCGCGCCATGATGCCGTCGACGTTGTCGGAGAAGACGAACGCGGTGATGACGAGGACCCCCACCCAGATCTGCCCGCGGGGGAAGAACGCCAGGGCTCCCACGCAGACGCCGAGCGTCCCGACGATCGTGACGACGTCCGGGCTGATGCCGAGCCGGAGGAACAGGTGGGCGATCGGACCGAGGATCTTGGTCATCGACGCGCGCAGGAGTCTGTTGAGCATGGTGGGGACAGCGTACTGACCGCCCGGGTGTGCGCGATGACGGCGCTCGGGTCCGGTCTCGAGTCAGTCTGCTGGCCAGACTGCCACGAGGCGCGAACGCGTGTCCTCGAGCAGCACGGGCAGCGCCTTGGTCTGGGCGACGATGGGGAGGAAGTTGGAGTCCCCGCTCCAGCGCGGCACGACGTGCTGGTGCAGGTGGGCGGCGACGCCGGCGCCCGCGACGGCGCCCTGGTTCATCCCGAGGTTGAAGCCGTGCGGCTCGGAGGCGGTCTGCAGGACACGCACGACCTGCTTGGTCAGGGCCGTGAACTCGGCTGTCTCCTCGTCCGTGAGGTCGATGTAGAGCGAGACGTGGCGGTAGGGGCAGACGAGCACGTGCCCGGGGTTGTACGGGAAAAGGTTCATCACGACGTAGCAGTGCTCACCGCGGTGGACGATGAGCCCCTCCTCGTCGGACTTGCCGGGCGCCGCACAGAAGGGGCAGCCGTGGCCCGCCTCCTCGGTCGGCTTGTCGCCGAGGATGTAGGCCATCCGGTGCGGCGTCCAGAGCCGCTGGAAGCCGTCCTCGACGTGGGCGAAGTCGTCGGCCGCCTCGGGTGCGCTCCCCTGCTCCGTCATGGTTGTCGATCCTAGGGCGGAGCGGCGGGTGGACGTGAAGGGCCCTGCGGTCTCACACACCGCAGGGCCCTCACCATTGAACCGTGCCGGCACGCCGAAGCCGAAATCGACACGCGGCGACAGGCACAGCGTGGGCTGGTCGAGTCTCCTGCTAAGGGTCCTGTCGGGGTCCGGACGCAGATCAGCCCCGCGGGTGTGAGAGCCGCGGGGCCGAGGTGCCGCAGGCGCGGCCGGATCGCTGCCGGACGGCACCCTGAGAGAGGTGAAGGCCCGGGAAGTATGAGTTCCCGGGCCTTCGATTCTGGCCCACCGGAGTGAGTCAGAAACCTTTCCGCCGAAGCGGATTGGTACTTCCATTTGTAGACCACGGCACGGTCTCTGGCAAGGGGTTTCGCCAAGAAACCTCGCCCTCGGTTGCCCTCGGAGCGACGGCGTCCCTAAGGTCCCGCTTGTGCCAGTGCCGACCCGGTCCTATCCCTACCTCGGTGACCTCGTGCAGGCGCTCACCGGGGCCCACCTGCCGCTGCCGATGCCGATGTTCGGCCTGCTCGTCCTCGTGGCTCTCCTCGCGGCCACGGCCGTGCTGCGCCTCGAGCTGCGCCGCCGGTGGGACGCCGGTGACCTCGTGGAGGCCGGTCCGTCGCCGGACGGCTCGACGCCGGCGCCGGACGGCCCGGCCCTACAGGACGTGCGCGCCGCGCGGGTTCCCGGCTCACGGCAGCAGCTCGACGACCTCACCGCGACGTTCGCGGCGGTGATGCTCGTGGCGGGCATCGCCGGCGCGAAGCTCTTCTCGGTCCTCGAGGACCCCGGGGCCCTGCTCTCGGACCCCGTCGGGCAGGTCTTCAGCAGCAACGGCTTCAACATCATCGGCGGCCTCGTCGTCGCCACGGCCGTCGGCGTGCTCCTGCTGCGGCGCAACGGGATCCGCGTCGCACCCTTCCTCGACTCCGCGGCCCCGGCGCTCATGCTCGGCTACGCGGTCGGGCGCATCGGCTGCCAGGTGTCCGGTGACGGCGACTGGGGCATCGCGGCCGACCCGGCGGGCCGGCCTGCCTGGCTGCCCAGCTGGCTGTGGGCCCAGCAGTACGAGGGCAACATCGTCGGCGTGCAGATCATGGCCCCCGGCGTGCACCCGACGCCGATCTGGGAGACGGCCATGGGCCTGGTCCTCTTCGCCGTGCTGTGGAGCCTGCGGCGCCACCCGTACCGCGACGGGTGGCTCTTCAGTCTCTGGATCGTGCTGGCCGCCGCCGAGCGCCTGCTGATCGAGCCCTTCCGCGTCAACGAGCTGCACGGGCCCTGGGCGCTCAGCCAGGCCCAGTACCTCTCCGGACTCTTCCTCGTCGTCGGTCTCGCCGGGCTCCTGCGGCTCCGGGCCCGGCGGACGTCGCCGAGCCCGGAGCACGATCCGGATTGGGGTCCCGCGCGGGACCGGGACCCGTCGTCGGTCAGCCGAGGCTGACCGCGTAGACCTCGAAGCGGTCGTCGCCCGGGAGGGTGATCGACTGCAGCTGACGACCCGGGTCCACGGCCACGCTCGTGCCGAAGATCTGGACCGGCGGTCCGTCGACACCGGCGCCACCCTTGATGCGGTGGTCCACGGCGATGGCGACCTGGTTGCCGTTGTGGCCGCTGCCTGCGGCCCAGTCGGTCAGCGAGACCGGCACGGACTGCACGCTCCCGTCGGTGTAGGTCAGGCGCAGGGCGCTCGACACGTCGCCGTTGTGCGTCGACCCGATGACGTGGATGGTGCTGCGGCTCGCGGCCGGCACGAGGATCGTCTGACCTCGCCCCTCGACGAAGTTCGGCGTCGTGCCCGAGGTGACCGGCGCGGCATACGTGACGCCGTTCCAGTCCCACGTGCCCGCGGCCGGGAGCAGCGCGGCGTCGTAGCTCCACCCGCTGTTGTCGAAGTTGCCCTCGCTCGGTGCCGACACCGTCGCCGTGCCGTCGTGGTTGCGGGCCGGAGCCAGGTCGACGGCGCACCCGGCGGCACCGGGCACGCAGGCCAGGGCCTGCTGGAGCTGGACCGTGACGACCTTGGTCACCGGGGCCACGCCCGGGGCCGACGCCGTGACGGTCACCTCGTGGGAGCCGACGCCGAGCCCCGCGGGGAGCTTCAGCGTGACCGGGACCTGCGCGGCCGCCGGCACACCGTTGCTGTGCAGCACCGTGGAGCCGTCACCGGAGGCGCCGACCACAGCCGACCAGCCCTGCGGCGCGGCCACGTCGACCTGGACCGGCAGGCTCTTGGGCGCCTGGGCCACGAGGTCGACCGAGAGGCGTGCCTCGCGCGCTCCCGTGGGGACGACGACCGGGTCGGGACGCGCCGTCATCGACAGCGACAGGCGCGGGTCGCGCGCCGCCCGGACGGCCGACGGCGGGACGTCGGCGGGCGTGGTTCCCCAGCGGCTCGGCGTCGTGCCGACCGTGTGGGCGATGGTGCCCCCGCTGCGCAGCGCGTCCCAGGCCACCCAGCTCTTCGTGCTCTTCGCGCCGTTGACCGTCAGGGTCTGGACGTAGCGCCGGTCGTTCGAGACGCCGGGCGCGGTGATCGTGAGCTTCCCGCCCTGGCCGGTGCTCACCGAGGCCGGCGTCGCGACGTCGATGTCGACGCGCTCGAACTGGGGAGAGCTGACGACGAAGAAGTTGGCGCCGCTCATCGTCGGGTAGAGCCCCCAGGACGAGAAGACGTACCAGGCCGACATCGTGCCGAGGTCGTCGTTGCCCGTCATCCCGTCCGCACCGTCGGTGAACAGGGTGAAGGCCGCCCGGGCGACGGTGGCGATCTTGGCCGGTTGCTGCACCCACGCGTAGACGTACGGCGCGAGCAGGTCGGGCTCGTTGTTGGGGTTGTAGGTCGGCTTGCTGTAGTAGGCGTAGGTCGCCTCGATCCAGTCGGTCCGGGCGGTCCCGGCCGGGTCCTGGAGCAGCTTGTCGTAGGCGAAGAAGTCGTCGAGGCGCTTCTCCGTGGTCGCGCGGCCACCCATGAGCTTCACCAGGCCGGCCGGGTCCTGCGGGGCGAGCCACTGGTACTGGTAGGAGCCACCCTCGTGGAAGGCGTGCGAGGCCTCGACCGGGTCGTAGGGGTCGAGCCACGTGCCGTCGCTCATGCGGGGCCGGAAGGACTGCGTCTGGGAGTCCCAGAGGTTCTTGTACCAGCCGCTGCGCTCGGTGAGCATCGAGGCGTCGGCCTGGTGGCCGAGCCCCTTGGCCATGATCGCGAGGGACGCGTCCGCGGCGGCGTACTCCATCGTGGCCGATGCCGGGTGGGCGCAGTCGTTGTCACCACCGTGGGAGACGCAGTCGGTGCCGACGCGCAGACCGAAGGGGATGTAGCCGAGCTTCTCGTAGTACTGCTGCCCGGACCGCCCGTTGTACTGGCTGTCGGCGGGTGGCTGCTCGGTGGCGTTCTGCTTGAGCAGCGCGTAGGCCTCCGCCTCGTGGCCCGCGAGGAAGCCCTTGCTCCAGCCCTCCACGAGGAACGGCGTGACGGGGTCGCCGGTCATGATGTTGGTCTCGCTGTTGACGAGGGCCCAGCGAGGCAGCCATCCACCCTCGCGCCCGATGGCGAGCACCGAGAGGTAGGAGTCGCGGGCGACGTCGGGGGCGAGCACCTCGAGCAGCTGGTTCTGCGGCCGGTAGGTGTCCCAGAGCGAGAAGTTCTGCCGGGGCGTGTAGCCCTCGGCGACGTGGTTCTTCCCGTCCCAGCCGTGGTAGCGCCCGTCGACGTCAGAGGCGAGGTTGGGGTGCATGAGCGAGTGGTAGAGCGCCGTGTAGTACGCCGTCCGTCGCTCGTCGGTGCCGCCCGTGATGCGGGCCTTGCCGAGCTCGGACTCCCACCGCTGCGTCAGGGCGGCACGCGTCGCGTCGAAGTCGAAGTCGTCGCCCGTCTCCTTCGCGAGGTTGGCCCGGGCTCCGTCGGCCCCGGTGTAGCTGAGGCCGACCTTCATCGTCACCGACGTCGTGCCGGACGGGAAGGTCAGGGCCGCACCGTTGCCACCGGCCCTGGTGGACGCATCGCGGGCGCCGGCGGTCAGCGTGGATCCGCTCCAGGTGCCGAACGACCTGAAGGGACGGTCGAACTCGGCGCGGAAGTAGACCGTGTGCTCGTCCTTGCCGGCGCAGAAGTTGCCGTCGTGGATGCGACCCTCGACGACGCGGTCGCCGACGACGTGCACCTCCGAGTCGAAGACGCGCATGTTGGCCTTGCCCGTGTTGAGCAGGACGTTGGCGGCCTTGTCGGCCGGGAAGGTGAAGCGCTGCCACCCGGTGCGGTCAGTGGCCGTCAGCTCGGCCTGGACGCCGTAGGTCGGCAGTCCGACGCGGTAGTAGCCGGGGCTCGCCTCCTCGTCGGAGTGGGAGTAGCTCGACGCGTAGCGCGAGGAGTCGACGCTCGTGATCGCGCCGGTCGTCGGCATGACGGGGAGCTCGCCGACGACCGGGCAGCCCACGCCCGACAGGTGGGTCTGGCTGAAGCCGTAGATCGACTTCTGCGAGTAGTCGTAGCCACCCTCTCCCCCGGTGTCAGGGCTCACCTGCACCATGCCGAACGGAGCGCTGGCACCCGGGAAGGTGTTGCCGTTGTCCTGGGTGCCGATGAACGGGTTGACGGAGCCGACGAGGGGTGCGGCGGCCGCGGCCGTCGGGGGTGCTCCCGCGGGCAGGACCGGCCCGAGGGCGGTGGCGGCGAGGACGACGGTGCCGAGCGAGCGGAGCACGGTGCGCATGGACGTTCCTTCTGGGGCGACGACGGTGTCCTTCCCGAGACTCGTGTCGTTCAGTGGGACCGGCAACCCGAGACGCCTGTCCTGTCCGATGGACGCCGGACATCGGACAAAGAGGGCGTATGCCGTGAGCCGTGCACTGCGCCCACTGCCGGGGCCGTGCCGGGCGCGGACGGGCTCCCTCGTAGGCTCGCGCCACGACGACACCGGGTCGCCGACAGACAGGGGTACCACTTCCATGCTCACCACCAGGGCGCTCGCCGCGCTCATCTGCACGCTCGCCGTCGCGGGCTGCTCCACCTCCGGCACCGACCGGCCGACGTCCGCGTCCTCGTCGACGGCACCCGCCACCTCGACGCCGGCGCCGACCGACCGCCTCGCGAGCGGCTCGCCGTCGACGGTCGCGTTCGACGACGCCGACGTCCCGCTCGCCAAGGAGCACTGCGAGGCCTACGTCGAGCTCAACCGGCGGGTGCACGCTCAGGGGCAGAAGGACGTCGCCGACCGCGCGGCCTGGATGGACCTGCACGACGAGGCGTCGGCCGACAAGGAGAAGGCGCCGGCCAGGTTCCGGGGCCTCTACGCCGTCATCGAGCTCTGGACGCTCGAGCTCGCCGACACCCGTGACGGGTCGGTGTCGGCCGACACGAAGGCGCGCCTCGGCGCGGCGGTCATGGGCAACGCCGCCATCTGCACCGCAGCCGGGGTGACGCTGCCGATCCTCTGAGCGCCACCGGGCGCAACGAAGGAGCCCCCGCCGACGACGTCGGCGGGGGCTCCTTGCACGTCACCACACGGCATACGCCGTCGGTGGCCGGCGGCTTCAGACCTGGGCGCGGCTCTCGATCGCGGCGACGATCTCGGCGATCGCGTCGTCGACCGGGACGCCGTTCTTCTGCGAGCCGTCCCGGTAGCGGAACGACACGGCGCCGGCGGCACGGTCCTCCTCGCCCGCGATGAGCGTGAACGGCACCTTCGACTTGCTCGCGTTGCGGATCTTCTTGGGGAAGCGGTCGTCGCTCGCGTCGAGCTCGACGCGAACTCCCTTGCGCTGCAAGCGGTCCAGCACCTCACCGAGGTAGTCGGCGTAGTCCTCCGCGACCGGCACGCCGAGTGCCTGGACCGGGGCCAGCCACACCGGGAAGGCGCCGGCGTAGTGCTCGACGAGCACGCCGAGGAAGCGCTCGATCGAGCCGAACTTCGCCGAGTGGATCATGACCGGCTGCTGGCGCGAGCCGTCGGCGGCCTGGTACTCGAGCCCGAAGCGCTCCGGCTGGTTGAAGTCGTACTGGATCGTCGACATCTGCCAGGTGCGTCCGATGGCGTCACGGGCCTGGACCGAGATCTTGGGGCCGTAGAACGCGGCGCCGCCCGGGTCGGGCACGAGCTCGAGACCGGACGCCGTGGCGACCTCCTCGAGCACCTTGGTCGCGGCCTCCCACTGCTCGTCCGAGCCGATGAACTTCGAGGACTTCTCGCCCTCGGTGTCGCGGGTGGACAGCTCGAGGTAGAAGTCGTCGAGCCCGAAGTCCTTGAGCAGCCCGAGCACGAAGTCGAGCAGGTGCTTGATCTCGGAGGGAGCCTGCTCGGCGGTGACGTAGCTGTGCGAGTCGTCCTGCGTCATGCCGCGCACACGGGTCAGGCCGTGCACGACGCCGGACTTCTCGTAGCGGTAGACGCCACCGAACTCGAAGAGGCGCAGGGGCAACTCACGGTAGGAGCGACCGCGCGACTGGTAGATGAGGTTGTGCATGGGGCAGCTCATCGCCTTGAGCTGGTACTTGGCGCCCTCGAGCTCCATCGGCGGGAACATCGTGTCGGCGTAGTACGGCAGGTGCCCGGAGGTGTGGAACAGCGCCTCCTTGCTGATGTGCGGCGTGCCGACGTAGGAGAAGCCCTCCTCGATGTGCCGACGGCGGACGTAGTCCTCCATCTCGCGCTTGATGACACCGCCCTTGGGGTGGAAGACCACGAGGCCGGAGCCGAGCTCGTCGGGGAAGCTGAAGAGGTCCATCTCGGCGCCGATGCGACGGTGGTCGCGGCGCTCGGCCTCGGCCAGGCGGTCGAGGTAGGCCTTGAGCTCGTCCTTGGTCGGCCACGCCGTGCCGTAGACGCGCTGGAGCTGGGGGTTCTTCTCCGAGCCGCGCCAGTAGGCGGCGGCCGAGCGCATCAGCTTGAAGGCGTTGCCGATGAGCTTGGTGCTCGGGATGTGCGGGCCGCGGCACAGGTCGCCCCAGGCGCGGGTGCCGTCGCGGCGGATGTTGTCGTAGATCGTCAGCTCGCCGGCGCCGACCTCGACACCGGCACCCTCGGCGGCCTCGTCGGCGTTGCCGCCCTTGAGGCCGACGAGCTCGCACTTGTACGGCTCGTCCGCGAGCTCCTCGAGCGCCTCGGCGTCGGTGACGACGCGACGGGAGAAGGTCTGCCCCTCGTTGACGATCTTCTGCATGGCCTTCTCGAGGGCCTTGAGGTCATCGGGGTTGAAGGGGGTCTCGACGTCGAAGTCGTAGTAGAAGCCGTCGCGGATGGGCGGCCCGATGCCGAGCTTGGCGTCGGCGTGCAGCGACTGCACGGCCTGGGCGAGCACGTGGCCGGTCGAGTGGCGCAGGACGGCGAGGCCGTCCTCGCTGTCGACGGTGACGGGCTCGACGACGTCGCCCTCGGAGAGGACGTGGAAGAGGTCGCGCAGCTGACCGTTGACGCGCGCGACGACGACGGCGCGGTCACCCTCGAAGAGCTCACCCGCCGTCGTCTGCTCCGCGACCGATCGCTCGCTTCCGGCGACGGTGACGGTGATGTGTGCAGACACGGTTGGTGCTCCTCGTTCGACGGGGACCCGTCGTGCGTGGCGGGTCCGTGGGTGGTGCCGCTCGGGTGGCGGCTACGCAAGGGTATCGAGACGGCGACGGACCCGGCGACGCGGTTTGCCCCACGCCGCCACGACCGCCCTCCCACCGTCCAGGGGCAATAGTTCGCGACCCCTGCACCGTCGAGAGGCCACGAATGGCCGCTGCAGTGACGTCGAGAGGCCATGAGTGGTCAGGCCTCGGCGGCCACACGTGGCCTCTCGACAGCTGCGAGACGGCCACACGTGGCCTCTCGACGGTTGAGGGCACGGGTGGGGGTCGGGTGTGACGGGTCCGGGCTACCAGGTGTTCTCTACGACGGCGTGCTCGATCTCGCCCTTGGCGTTCTCGAGGACCGAGATCGTGCGCGAGCCCTCGAACGCGGTGCGCAGCCGTACGGTCGAGGGCAGTCGTACCGGCTTGCGGAACCACACCCGGCTCGCCAGCCCGGAGTCGGGCAGGCGCGGTCCGAGCGACGCGAGCACCCTGGCGTAGGAGTACATCCCGTGAGCGATCGCCGTGGGGAAGCCCAGCGGCCTTGCCGTCAGCGCGTGCATGTGGATGGGGTTCCAGTCGCCCGACACGGCGGCATACGCCCTGCCGGTGCCCTCGCCGAGTCGCCAGAGCGGCCCGGCCGTGACCGAGGCGAGGAGGTCGGTCGAGGGCGGGTCGGATGACTGCGCCTCGGGGTGCTCGGCGCCTCGGGAGAGATAGGTGCTGACCCCACGCCAGACCACCTGCCCGCGCACACCGACCTCCGACACGAGGTCGACCTGGCGTCCGCGGCGGTGCGGTCGCAGGTCCTGGGCCCAGACGGACACGTCGAGCGCCTCGTCGATGCCGATGGGCCTGACGACCTCGATGCGGTTCTCGACGTGGACGGCGCCCAGAAGCGGGAGGGGGAAGCGGTCACCGCTCATGACCGCCATCTGCAGCGGGAAGGCCAGCAGGTGGGGGTAGGTGGCCGGCAGCGTGCCCGAGACGGGGAAGCGGCACACGTGCGAGTAGGCGACGAGGTCGTCCACCTCCACGCGTATGCCGGCCTGCGAGTAGCGCACGTCGGGCAGTGTGGCGCTGTCGTTGCCCCGGCGGAGGGCTGCTGTCGCGTAGATGCGCCGCAGGTCGGGGGTCCCGTCGAGCGTGATCTCCTTCGTCATCGCGGCGTCACTCCCCTCTCACGCGCCGAGCAGGCTCTGGCCGCAGACGCGGACGACCTGACTCGTCACGGCGGCGGCACCCGGCTGGACGAACCACGCGATGGTCTCGGCGACGTCCCGGGGCTGCCCTCCCTGCTGGAGCGAGTTCATGCGCCGACCGATCTCCCTCGTGGCGAAGGGGATCCGTGCCGTCATCTCCGTCTCGATGAAGCCCGGAGCGACGGCATTGACCGTGATGCCGCGGTCGGCCACCTGGCGCGACAGGGCCGTGACGAGGCCGATGACGCCGGCCTTGCTCGCGCCGTAGTTCGTCTGCCCGCGGTTGCCGGCGATGCCGGCGATGGAGGCGACACAGACGATGCGGCCGCCGTCGGACAGGCCGCCGTCGCCGAGGATCGCCTCGTTCATCCGCAGCACGGACCGGAGGTTGACCTCCATGACGCTGCGCCAGCGGTCGTCGTCCATGTTGACGAAGAGCTTGTCGCGCGTGATGCCGGCGTTGTGCACGACGATGTCCAGGCGCCCGTGGCGCGACGTGGCGTGCTCGACGATCTGCCGGCCCGCATCCGGTGCCGTCACGTCGAGCTGGAGCGCGGTGCCCTTCACCTCGTTGGCCACCCGAGCCAGCGCGTCCCCGGCTGCGGGGACGTCGACGGCGACGACGGTCGCGCCGTCACGGGCCAGCACCGCGGCGATCTCGGCGCCGATGCCTCGCGCGGCCCCCGTGACGACGGCGACCTTGCCCTCGAGCGGCCGCAGCGCGTCCACGTCACCGCTCGTGGTCCCGTCGACGTGCACGACCTGGCCGTCCACGTAGGCCGACCGGCCGGAGAGGAAGAACTCGACGGCCGAACGCACGCCGTCCTGCGCGTCGCCCTGTGCCAGGACGAGGTTCGCGGTGGCTCCCCCACGCAGCTCCTTGCCGAGGGAACGGACCGCACCCTCGAGCGCGCGCTGGGTGGTCACCTCGGACACGTCGCTGAGCGTCGCGGGGTCGGTGCCGACGACGACGACGCGCCCGTTGCGCCGCAGCGCCTTGACGGCGGGGGCCCCGAGCAGACGGAGCTGGTCGAGCTCGCCCGGGTCGACGGCGGCGCTGAGGTCGAGCACGACGGCGCCCACCTTGTCGTCGGCATCGGCCAGCGAGGACACCGTGGCGACGCCCGCTCGGGCGAGCCACGACGCGATGCCGTCGGCGAACCGTCCACCACCCGCGACGAGGACGGGTCCTTCGCAGAGCGGCAGCCCGGGCTCGTAGCGGCGCAGCCGTGTCGGCTGGGGGACGCCGACCCTCCGCGCCACGGGAGAGCTGACGATGGTCGTGAAGAGGTCACTCACGGCTCAGGCCTCCAGGATCGCGACGACGCCCTGCCCACCGGCAGCGCAGATGGAGATGAGGCCGCGTCCACCGCCGGCCTCCTTGAGCTGCTTGGCGAGCGAGGCGACGATGCGGCCGCCGGTCGCGGCGAAGGGGTGCCCCGCGGCCAGCGACGAGCCGTTGACGTTCAGCCTGCTCCGGTGGATGGCGCCCAGCGGTGCGTCGAGGCCGAGTCGCTCACGGCAGAAGTCCGGGTCCTCCCACGCCTTGAGGGTCGTGAGCACCGTTGCGGCGAAGGCCTCGTGGATCTCGTAGAAGTCGAAGTCCTGAAGGCTCAGGCCGTTTCGGGCGAGCAGGCGCGGGACGGCATACGCAGGAGCCATGAGCAGGCCCTCGTCGCCGTGGACGTAGTCGACCGCTGCCGTCTCCGCGTCGACGAACCAGGCGAGCGGGGTCAGCCGGTGCTCGGCCGCCCACTCCTCGCTCGCGAGCAGGACGGCCGACGCGCCGTCGGTCAGCGGGGTGGAGTTGCCAGCGGTCATCGTCGCACCCTCGCCCTTGCCGAAGGCGGGCTTGAGCGTGGACAGCTTCTCGACGCTCGAGTCCGGTCGCAGGTTGGTGTCGCGCGAGACCCCGAGGTAGGGCGTGACGAGGTCGTCGAAGAAGCCGCGCTCGTAGGCGGCGGCGAGGTGCTGGTGGCTGGCCGCGGCGAGCTCGTCCTGGGCCTCGCGGGTGATGCCCCACTGGGCGGCGGTCAGGGCCATGTGCTCACCCATGGACAGGCCGGTCCGCGGCTCGACGTTCTCCGGGACGGCCGGCAGGAGGTGTCCGGGACGCAGTCCCGCGAAGGCCTTGGCCCGCTCGGCGGCCGACCGGGCGCGGTTGGCGGCCAGGAGGGTGCGGCGCAGCCCCTCGCTCACGGCGATGGGGGCGTCGCTGGCGCTGTCCACACCACCGGCGATGCCGGCGTCGACCTGGCCGAGGGCGATCTTGTTGGCGACGAGGATCGCCGCCTCGAGACCCGTGCCACAGGCCTGCTGGATGTCGTAGGCCGGTGTGGTGGGGTCCAGCCGCGTGCCGAGCACGGTCTCTCGGGTCAGGTTGAAGTCCCTGCTGTGCTTGAGCACCGCGCCCGCGACGACCTCGCCGAGCCGCTCGCCGGCGAGCCCGTAGCGCGCCACGAGCCCGTCGACGGTCGCTGTGAGCATGTCCTGGTTGCAGGCCTTGGCGTACGGGCCGCTGGACCGGGCGAAGGGGATGCGGTTGCCGCCGAGCACCGCGACCCGGCGCGGCTGGCGCGCGGTCGCCCTGGGGGTGGACTGGGAAGCCATGGTGTCTCCTGAAGTCGGGTGGGACCGGTCATCGCTGTCCAAGATATCCGAAACTGCTAGTAGTCGATACAGCCAGTACCTGTTACTTTCGTGAGATGGACGACGACGCGGCCACGCATGCCGCACCGCGCGAGCAGACCCGTGACGGGCGGGACGCCCGATGGGAGCGACACCGGGAGGAGCGCCGGACGGCGCTCGTCGACGCGACGATCCGGGCCATCCGCACCCACGGCGCCGGCGTCGGCATGGACGACATCGCCGCGGAGGCCGGCACCTCCAAGACCGTGATCTACCGGCACTTCGAGGACAAGGCCGGCCTGTACCGAGCCGTCGCTGCACGGATCGACGGCCGGGTCGTCGGCAACGTCGGAGCCGCGCTGTCCCGGTCGACCACGGCCACGGCCGACACGCGCGAGCTCGTCGCGTCGACCGTGGAGGCCTACCTCGCCCTCGTCGAGTCCGACACCGAGGTGTACCGCTTCGTCGTCAACCGCCCCCTCGTCGACCGGCCCCTCGCCGACGACCCGGTCGGGGGCACGGTCGACCAGGTCACCCACCAGCTCACCGGCCTCCTGCTCGAGTCGTTGAGCTCGAGCAGGACCGACCCCACACGGGCTCGAACGTGGGCCATCGCCCTCGTCGGTTCCGTCCGCGCCGTCGCCGACGACTGGCTCGCAACCCCCGAGGGTGACCGTGCTCCGCGGGCCGCAGTCGTGGCCTCCCTCACCGAGCTGGCCTGGCACGGCCTCGCCCCAGTCCTCACCTCCCCGACCGCCACGACCCCCTGAGGTCCAGACCGGAAGGCACCAGATGTCATCGGCCACCGACTCCACCACACTCCCGTCCTCAGCGTCCCCGGACGCCGTTGCGGCAGCAGCGATCCGCCGGCACCTCGACGGCCCGTTCGGGTCGGTCCGCGACCACTGCCGCGCCCTCGACCCCGCGACGTTCGGGCCGCCGTCCGCACCGCTCCCGATGGACGAGCATCGGGCGCGAGTCACGTCCCAGCTCGCCGCCCTCGCCGCCGAACCGTATGCGGCTCAAGGCTTTCCCGAGCACCAAGGTGGCACGGCGCGCTACGGCGACGCGGTCGCGGCCATCGAGATGCTGGGGCACACCGACCTGTCCCTCTTCGTCAAGGCAGGGGTCCAGTGGGGCCTCTTCGGCGGCGCCGTGTCGCTGCTCGGGACGAGCCGCCACGACGACCTCCTCCCCCGCATCATCTCCGGCGAGCTGCAGGGCTGCTTCGCGATGACCGAGACGGGGCACGGGAGCGACGTGCAGAGCCTCCTGACGACGGCGACGTTCGACCCGCAGACGGACGAGCTGGTCGTCCACTCTCCCTCGCCTGCCGCCCGCAAGGACTACATCGGCAACGCGGCCCGCGACGGGCAGCTCGCGGCGGTCTTCGCCCAGCTCGTCGTCGGTGACGAGTCGCACGGCGTGCACTGCGTCCTCGTCCCCATCCGCGACGAGTCCGGCTCTGCCGCGACGGGTGTCACCATCGAGGACTGTGGTCCCAAGCTCGGCCTCCCCGGGGTCGACAACGGTCGGCTGCTCTTCGACCACGTCCGCGTGCCCCGCACCAACCTGCTCGGCCGCTACGGCGACATCGACGACGCCGGCACCTACGCGAGCCCCATCGACAACCCGGGGCGACGCTTCTTCACGATGCTCGGCACCCTCGTCCGCGGGCGCATCTCCGTCGCCGGCGGTGCGGGTGCGGCCGCTCGGTCCGCCCTCGCCGTCACGACGAGGTATGCCGTGGGGCGGCGTCAGTTCGCGGCCCCCGGGAGCGAGGTGGAGACCTCTGTCCTGGACTACCGCACGTACCAGCGGCGGCTGCTCCCAAGGATCGCGACGGCATACGCCCTCCAGTTCGCCCAGCACGAGCTCGTCTCGACCATGGACGACGTGCTGGCCGGGCGCACGACCAGCGAGCAGGCCCGACGCGAGCTCGAGACCCGGGCCGCCGGCATCAAGGTGCTGACGACGCGGCACGCGACCGACACCATCCAGGAGTGCCGCGAGCTGTGCGGTGGCGCCGGCTACCTGTGGGCCAACCGCCTGGCCGCGCTCAAGGCCGACACCGACATCTTCACGACCTTCGAGGGCGACAACACCGTCCTGCTCCAGCTCGTCGCAAAGTCGCTCCTCACGGAGTACCAGTCGACCTTCGGCGACCTCGACACCGCGGGCATCGTGCGGTTCGGCGCCCGGCTCGTCGGCGGCACGGTCATCGAGCGTTCGGCGGCGCGCGGGCTGCTCCAGCGCGTCGTCGACGCCACCCCGGGTCGCGACGAGGACGTGACCCTGGGGGCGCGCGGCACCCAGCTGCGCCTGCTGCGCGAGCGCGAGGACCACCTCGTCGAGGGCCTGGCCCGACGACTTCGCCGGGCGACCGCGCCGGGAGCCGACGCGTTCGCCGTCTTCAACGCCGCCCAGGACCATCTCGTCGACGCCGGTTCGGCGCACGTCGAACGGCTGGTGGCCGAAACGTTCGCCGCCTCGGTGGAGTCGTGTCCGGACGCGAGGGCCCGAGCGGTCCTGGCTCGGGTCTGCGACCTCTACGCGCTGTCGACGATCGAGCGCCACAAGGCCTGGTACCTCGAGCACGACCGGCTGAGCCCGGCCCGCGCCAAGGCGCTCACGGCGCTCGTCAACGAGGTGTGCTCCGAGCTGCGACCGCACGCCCAGGCGCTCGTCGACGGGTTCGGCATCCCGGAGGGGCTGCTCACGACGGAGATGTCCGGGACGGCCTGACGCTCCGCGCTCGTGGTGGTCGGGGCCGGCGGCGGGGCGGACGCGTCAGCCGGCCGGGCGCTGGTAGCGACCCCGACGGTGCACGAGCGGTGCGTCGTCGACGCCCACCTCGGCGTGCTCGACGGTCGCCTCGACGAGCACCGACCATCCGACGTCGTGACGGCTGGTCGGGTCCAGCCGGACACCCATCCACGAGGTGGTGGAGGTGGCACGCGGGCCCCACGCCGTCTGCTCCCAGTCGGTCAGCCGGAAGGGTCCGCCGGGCGCCGGCATGGTCCCCGCGAAGGCGTCGGCGAGCCGTTGGTCCCGAGCACCGAGGAGCGCCACCACGGCCGTCCCACTCTCCTCGAGCCGGTCGAGCAGGTCGGACTCGGCGTGCAGGAGGCCGACGACGCGCCCCGGGTCGCCGGTCGCCACGAGGTAGGACGACACGGTGAGACCGGCTCGCTCGATCCCCTGGCCCGAGGTCCACAGCGACACCGTGCCCCCGACGCGTCCGCGCAGGCGGCGCACCGGGTCGCGGTCCTCGTCAGGCGTGTCGAACGGGTGCTCCGTGTGGATCGTCATCGCCGGCTCCTGTGCGAGCGCCCTGATGTGCCAGGCGCCGTCACTCCGGCTGGGCCACGAGCAACGCGTCGTCGACCGACACATCGCCGGGCTCGACGACACGGGCGTAGACGCCCGCGCACTGCGACGGTGCCTGGGTGATCTCGAGCGTGCAGTCGCCCAGCCGGACGACCCGGCCGACGAGCTTGTCGAGCGCCGAGGAGTCCATGTCGAGGACGATGTTGGCCTTGGGGTGGGTCTCGACGTAGTCGTCGACCGACACGAGGTGGACGGCGTGCTTCTTGGCTCGGTTGCCCTCGGGGCCCGTCTCGGTGATCGCGACCGAGTCGAGCTCCTGCCCGGGTGCGTCGGAGGCGGGATAGATGTAGAGGCTCGAGACCGTGGCGATCATGGGGCCACGCTAGTCCGCGGTGGACCGTCGCGCCGAGGAGCCGCACCGCGTGCGACCTCAGAAGCCCGTCGGCTCCGTCTCCAGCTCGGGCTCGGTGGGGCGTCCTTCGTGGTGGAGGGGGTGCAGGGCCGTGGTGCGCTCGAGCCAGATCAGCGCGTCGTAGCGTGCACCGATCCTGGTCGGCACGTAGTTGCCGAGGGCCTCACGCTCGGGGTGGTAGACCACCCCGATGGCGCGGTGCCCCTGCCATCCCGACAGCCAGGGGCCGGCTCGGTCGTCCGGGAAGACGATGACGGCCGGGCTG
Source organism: Terrabacter carboxydivorans (assembly GCF_039532035.1). Classification (NCBI taxonomy): domain Bacteria; kingdom Bacillati; phylum Actinomycetota; class Actinomycetes; order Micrococcales; family Intrasporangiaceae; genus Terrabacter; species Terrabacter carboxydivorans. Next base: position 179,040 of record NZ_BAAARE010000009.1, read on the forward strand.
CCCAGGCTCTCGTGCAGAAGCGCCTCGAGGCTGCCGGGGTGCCCGTCCGGCACCGGCAGGTTGCTCTCCGCGGCGCCCCAGGCACCGGCCGCCACGACGGTGCCCCGGTGCGAGGCCAGACCGACGAGCGCCACCTCCCCGGCGCGGTGCCGCTCCCGGAGGAGCTGTCCCACGTTGACCAGGCCCTCGCGGGCCATGTCGGTCGCCCGAGCGTCACCCACGTGCGTGTTGTGCGCCCAGACGACCCCTTGGGACGATGGCCCCGCATGGCGCGCCAGACGTTCGACCGTGTCGACCATGTGGTGGTCGCGGACGTTCCACGGCTGCCGGTCACCGCGCACCATCGTGCGGTAGTAGTGCTCGGCATTCGTGGCGACCTCGGCGTTCTGCACGACGTCGAGCATCTCCTCGTCGCCCGCACGCTCCCGGGCGCGTGAGCGCACCTCGACGAGGAGCCTGACCACGTCGGACTCGCATCCTGCCGGGACGAGGCGGGTGCTCCTCGCGTAGCGGTGCGGGTCCTCACCGAACGGCACGAAGCACTGCCAGGCGCGCAGCGCCGTCGGCAGGGACTCCGGGGCGTTGGACTCCAGCCACCCCATGATCTCCCAGAGCGAGTCCCACAGGGAGTAGACGTCGAGCCCGTAGAAGCCGACCCGGAGGGGGCGGGGCCGCGCCAGGTTGTAGGCGTGGAGCCAGGTGAGGAAGTCGGCGACCTCACGGTTGGCCCACATCCACGTCGGCCAGCGCTCGAACCGGCCGAGCACGGCCACCGCGTCGAGATCCTGGTCGGCGTCGCCCTTCACCCACCGGTTGATCCGCCAGCAGTCGGGCCAGTCGCCCTCGACGCCGACCCACGAGAAGCCGTGCTCCTCGACGAGCCGTCGGGTGAGCCGCGCCCGCCACCGGTAGTAGTCGCTCGTGCCGTGCGAGGCCTCGCCGACGCAGACGAAGCGCGCGCCGTGCACGCGGTCGACGAGGGTGTCGAGCCCCGCGTCGTCGGACAGTGGCCGGGCCAGGGAGCGCACCTCGGCCGCCGCAGCCGCCCCGCTGTCCGCGGCACGCCGGACGGTCACGGCCGCCACCCCCGCGCCGGCTCGGGGACACTGACCTTCAGATGCGCGACGAACCAGTCGCGTGCCAGCGCAGCAGCCTCGGCGAGCGTCCCGGGCTCCTCGAAGAGGTGGGTCGCCCCCGGGACGACGGCGAGCTCGCACCGGCACCCGCGCAGCTCATCGCGAGCTGCGCGGTTGAGCCTCAGGACGTCGCGGTCCTCGCTCCCGACGATGAGCAGGGTCGGCGCGCGGACCGCCGAGAGCCTCGGGCCTGCGAGGTCCGGTCGGCCGCCCCGCGAGACGACCGCCGCCACCCGCGCCCCGGGCTCGGCCGCGGCCCACAGCGCCGCCCCGGCGCCCGTGCTCGCGCCGAAGTAGCCGACGAGGCACTCCCCCGTATCAGCCCGCCGGGACAGCCACCCGGTCGCGGCCGCGAGGCGACCCGCGAGCAGCGGGACGTCGAAGACGAGGGCACGGTCGCCCTCCTCCTCGGGCGTGAGCAGGTCGAGCAGCAACGTGCCGAGTCCGGCCTCGTGGAGCACCTGAGCGACGTAGCGGTTGCGGGGGCTGTGCCGGCTGCTGCCGCTGCCGTGCGCGAAGACGACGACGCCGGGGGTCGGCCCCGTGCCGGCCGGCAGGCGCAGGTGTCCCATGATCGTCACCGGCCCCGCGGGCACGGAGACGTCCTCGTCGGTTAGGACGCGGGACGACATGCCCGCGCCGAGGCCGCGCTCCCGGCCCGGGCCGTGGCTCGGGTCCTGACTCGGGACGTCCTCTGCGGCACTACTTGCTGCCCCTTCGAGACGCTGCGCCCGGCGGTCCGCCTGATCGAGCAGCCTGACGACCTCGTCGTCGCTCGTGGGCGTGAAGTCGTCGTAGTGGGCGCCGACCGCGCGGAAGTGCTCCGGCGCCGAAACGCAGACGACGGCGTCGGCCTCCGGGAGGTCGCGCACCGTCTCCGCGGGGGCGACCGGGACGGCCAGCACGACGCGCCTGGCGCCGAGCTGCCGCGCGACGCGGCACGCGACCCGTGCCGTCGCCCCCGTGGCGATCCCGTCGTCCACGACGACCGCGACCCGCCCCTGCAGGTCGGCCCGCGGGCGCCCCCGGCGCACCCGCTCGACGCGCGCGTCGAGGACCGCTCGCTCCCGGCGTTCGACGGACTCCAGCTCCTCGTCGCTCACCCGGGCTCGCGCGAGCAGGGCGTGGTCGACGACCTTCACCCCGCCCTCACCGATGGCGCCCATGGCCAGCTCCGCGTGGACCGGGACACCGAGCTTGCGCACGACGATGACGTCGAGCGGTGCGCCTAGCGCCTCCGCCACAACAGCGGCGACCGGCACCCCGCCCCGTGGCAGCCCGAGCACGACGACGTCCTCGCCGCGCAGCTCCATGAGCAGGTGCGACAGTCGCCGACCCGCGTCCACCCGATCGTCGAACACCACCATCGTCGACCTCCCTCGACCCGGACACCGAGCGACCGTCGCGGGGCGCTTCCCGGTGACTCCCCCATCGTCATCCGCCCCGCGCGGGTGCGGCAGGGGCCTTGGTCCTGAGCCGCCGAGCCGCAGGCTCCGGCAGTCCTCAGGCCTGCTCGGTGGGCGGGTACGGCGTCGCGGCCAGCAGGCCGGCAAGATGAGCGGCGTTGCCGGCGAGGGTTCGGGTCGTGCTCGCCACCGAGTCCGGGGTGCCCTCGAGGTCCTTGTAGTCGGTGCCGCTCATCGCCTCGCCGTTCCAGTAGGTCACGCCACCGGCGGGGATCGTGAACCCCACGTCGTTCAGCCCCTGGAAGGCGATCGCGCTGATGTGGTGTGCCCCGTCCTCGTTGCCTACGACGACCACGACGGCGACTTTGCCGTAGGTGAGCAGGCGCCCCTGCTCATCCTTCTCCGACAGTTCGGCGTCGAGGCGCTCGAGGACGCGTTGGCACACGCTGCTGTGCTGCCCCATCCACGTGGGGGTGGCCAGGACGAGAATGTCGCTGGCGATGACCTTCTCGCGGATCGAGGGCCACTCGTCGCCGTCGCCCATGTCCATCTCGACGCCCGGCCGCACGTCGTGGTCGACGACGCGCACCATCGACCCGGTGACGCCGTGGTCGGCCAGTTCGTCGAGCACCTGCTGGGCGAGCAGCTCAGTGCTCGAGTCGGAGGGGGACGGGCTGAGCGTGCAGTTCAGCGCGATGGCGGTGAGGGACACGGTGGGGCCTTCCTGACGGTATGGACATGCGTCCCGTACCCACCTGGCCACGGGGCGTGCCTCCGGGCGGATCGCTGCACCAGCCCTAGGATGACGCGCGGGCATCAAGAAACGGCGCCTGACCATGGCGGCGCCGGGACGGCCCGAGGGCTGCCCGATCGGGAGGACCACGGTGCTGTCCCTGACCTACTTCAGCACGGCGACGTCTGCCATGAGTGCGGACGACCTGCGCGAGCTGCTCCGGCGCACGCGGGAGCGCAACGAGTCCGTCGGGCTCACCGGGCTGCTCCTCTACGCCGACGGGAGCTTCGTGCAGACGCTCGAAGGACCGGACGAGCTGGTGCGGGAGACCTTCGCCCGGATCTCGCGCGACCCGCGGCACCGGTCGGTGTCGGTCGCGCTGCAGGAGCAGGTGGAGGAGCGGTTCTTCCCCGACTGGAGCATGGGCTTCCGTGAGCTGTCGGACGAGCAGACCCGTTCGGTGCCGGGATTCAGCGACTACCTCGAGGGCCGCGGCGGTGAGCGCTCACCCGGAGGGAGCAGGGCCGGGGCGTTCCACCGGGCCTTCCGCGCGTTCGCACCCTGAGACCGGGGAACGCACGCCATGATCGAGGGTGGACGTGAAGGGACTCGAACCCCTGACCTCTCGCGTGTGAAGCGAGCGCTCTAACCAGCTGAGCTACACGTCCGGGCGCCCCTGTGCCGACAGGGCGTCGAGGCGTCGGATCGAAACAATAGCCGGTGCGGACGCTCTCGCGGTAATCGCCCCCCGGTGCGCCCCTCGGCGGGTGCGTCAGTCGACCCCTGGCACCTGGGTCAACAGCTGCTCGGCCCACTCGGGGACGAACGGTGGGACACCGGCCCAGGCGAGATAGCCCCAGACGACCCCCCACACGACGAGCAGCGTCCCGAGGGCCACGACACCACGCACCCAGACGGCCTGCCCCATGATCCAGTCGTTCCACCGACTCACGTGCCGCTTGGCGAAGTCGAGCCACCGCTGCGCGAACTCGAACTCGCTGGCGAGGATGAGCAGGCCGAAGAAGACGACGAGCCAACCGGGACCGGGCGCGGGCACCATGATGAGACCCGCTACGGTCACGACGGCTCCGACGATCCCCACGGCGGTGCGCCAGATCGCGTGGGTCACGGGGTTGCGGCGCAGGCGAGCCCGCCACGCCCACCGGTCCTCGGCGGCGTCGAGCGTCGCGTTGGGGTCCGAGTAGTCGACGGGGTCCAGGCGCCCTGGACTCCGTTCGCCGTCGCGCTCGCCTGAGGTCACGGGTCGCTGTCCCGCTCGGCGTTGCTGCGGAAGACCCGTTGGAGCTCGCTCGTCACGGGTCGGTCGTCCGGGAGCGTCCGGGCGTCGACCGCGTGGATCGGCAGGACGTCCTTGGTGGAGCTGGTGATGAAGACCTCGTCGGCGCTCTGCAGCACGTCGAGCGGGAGGGACTCCTCGCGGACCTCGATGCCGGCGGCGCGCCCCCACTCGATGGTCAGCTCGCGGGTGATCCCGAGGAGCAGTCCCGACTCTGCCGGTGGGGTCAGCACGACGCCGTCGACGACGACGAAGACGTTGCTGCCCGTGCACTCGCACAGCTCGCCGCGGGTGTTGCCGAAGACGGCCTCTACGGCCCCCTCGGCCTTGGCCCGGGCCAAGGCCACGACGTTCTCGGCGTAGGAGGTCGTCTTGAGCCCGACGACCGCCGAGCGCTCGTTGCGTGTCCACGGGACGACGGTGAGCTTGCCGCTCGCGGGCGGGGGCGGCTGCGGGGCCGCCAGCACGATGTAGGTCAGGGAGGCGTCCGAGCGGTCCGAGCCGAGGGGGCCGATGCCGCCGGTGACGCTGTAGCGCAGCCGCCCGAAGTCGATGGCTGGACCGTCGAGCACCGCGGCCACACCCTTGTCGACGAAGGCGAGGTCGAGCGGCGGCAGGCCGAGGCCGGCGGCGGAGCGCTCGAGCCTTCGGTGGTGCCGCGTCAGGGCGAAGGGCTGACCGGCCGAGATCTTGGCGGTCTCGAAGACGCCGTCGCCGACCGTGACCGAGTGGTCGAGGGCCGAGACGGAGGGGCCGGTCGGGTCGACGAGGTCGCCGTCGACCCAGACGCGAGTGGTCGTGCTCATGGTCCCTTCCTGGGGGCTCGGCGGCCGCCCGGAAGGCGCCCGACGGGAGACCTCATGGTGTCACAGTGCCGGCGGCGAGCCCGATGAGCCGCGCGGCCTTGAGCTCGGTCTCGGCCCACTCCCCCTCGGCGTCCGACTGCCACGTGATCCCGGCGCCCGTCCCGAACCGCAGCCAACGCCGGCCGGCCTCGTCGCGCTCGGCCCAGAACGTGCGTATGCCGACGGCGAGGTCGGCCTCGCCGCGGTCGGCGTCGACCCAGCCGACCGCGCCGCAGTAGGGCCCGCGCGGCGCCGACTCGAGGTCGTGGATGGCCTCGAGCGCGCTCGACTTCGGCGCCCCCGACACCGACCCCGGCGGGTAGGCGGCCGAGAAGATCTCGGTCCAGCCGACCCCGTCCCGGAGGCGCCCGCTCACGGTGGAGACGAGGTGCACGAGACCGGGGTGCGCCTCGAGGGCGCACAGCTCGTCTACCGACACCGTGCCCGGATCGCAGACCCCTGAGATGTCGTTGCGCATGAGGTCGACGATCATGACGTTCTCGGCGAAGTCCTTGGGCAGCATCTGCTCGGCCGTGGCGGCCGTCCCCTTGATCGGCCGGGTCACCAGACGCCCGTCGCGGCGGGACAGGAAGAGCTCGGGCGACGCACTGACGACGTCGAGACCGGCCGCGTCGCAGCGGATGCGCGCCGCATGGGGAGCCGGGTTGCCTTGTCGCAGAAGCGCGTCGAGGCCGTCGAGGTCCGCATCGAGGCCCAGCTCGTGGCTGAGGACGCGGCAGACGTTGACCTGGTAGACAGTGCCTGCGGCGATTCGCTCACGGACCTCCTCGACGGCGCGCACGTATGCCGTCCGGTCCAGTGACGTGTGCCAGCGACGGTCGAGCGGCTCCCAGCCCACGGCGGCAGGCGAGGTCCTCGCGTGGCCGGAGCCCGCGGCATACGACCTCGGCGTGACGTCGGCGAACCGCACCGCCGTCACGGCGCCCTCGAAGCTCGCCACGACGGCCCAGACGCCCTCGCCCGAGATGGCGTCGAGGGCCTTCGGGCCGTGACGGACGTCGATGACCCCGCGGGCGTCCCGGTCGGCGAAGCGGGCGTGGTCCACCCGGAGATCGTAGGGCCTAGGCGGCGAGGGCCTTCTGGATGTCGCCCTCGAGGTCGGCGGGGTCGGTCGTCGGCGAGTAGCGACCGATGACGGAGCCGTCACGCGCGACGAGGAACTTGGTGAAGTTCCACTTGATCTTCTTGCCGAGGAGGCCGCCCTTCTCGGACTTCAGCCACGTGTAGAGCGGGTGCTCGTCGGCGCCGTTGACGTCGATCTTGGAGAACATCGGGAAGGTGACGCCGTAGTTCTTCTGGCAGAAGGCACCGATCTCCTCGTCGCTGCCGGGGTCCTGGCCGCCGAACTGGTTGCACGGGAAGCCCAGGACGGTCAGGCCCTGGGCGCGGTAGGTCTCGTAGAGCTTCTCCAAGCCGCCGAGCTGCGGCGTGTAGCCGCACTGGCTGGCGGTGTTGACAACGAGGACGACGTCGCCGGCGTGGTCGGCCAGTGACACCTCCTTGCCGTCGATGGAAGTTGCCTTGAAGTCGTGCAGCACGGTCACGCTGTCTCCTCTGTGGTCCGGTTTCGGTGCGTGGTTCGGAGCGGTCGGTGGACGAGATGGGTCATTCGTCGGGTTCGGGCGGCGTGGCCTCACCGTCGCGCTCGTCGCGGTCGGCCCACTCGAGCAGCGGGCTGAGGTCGAACACGGCCTCGTCGATGCCGGCGTGGAGTTCCCCGAGGCGGGCGAAGCGCTCGGGCATCGTCGCGATGGTGAAGTCCTGGGGCTCCGCGTCGGCGACCTCGTCCCAGCGGAGCGGGGCCGAGACCGTGCCGCGGGGGTTGCCGCGCACGCTGTACGCGGCCGCGATGGTGTGGTCGCGGGCGTTCTGGTTGTAGTCGACGAAGAGGTCTTCGGGTGAGCGGTCCTTGCGCCACCACGTCGTCGTCACGTCGTCGGGCAGCCGCCGCTCGACCTCACGGGCGAAGGCCAGCGCTGCCCGACGCACGTCCTTGAAGCCGTGCTCGGGCTTGATCCGCACGTAGACGTGCAGGCCCGAGCCACCGGACGTCTTGGGCCAGCCGACCGCGCCCAGCTCGTCGAGGATCTCGTGCGTCGTCGCCGCAGCGCGCCGGACCTTCTCGAAGCTGCAGTCGGGCATCGGGTCGAGGTCGATGCGCCACTCGTCGGGGCTCTCGGTGTCGGCGCGCCGGCTGTTCCAGGGGTGGAACTCGACCGTCGACATCTGGACGGCCCAGATGACGTCGGCGAGCCGGGTCACGCACAGCTCGTCGGCGTGCAGGCCGTAGCGGGGGAAGTGCAGCCGCACCGTCTCGACCCAGGGCGGCGCACCGGCCGGCAGCCGCTTCTGGTGGACCTTGGGCCCGTCGACGCCCTTCGGGAAGCGGTGCAGCATGCACGGTCGTTCGCGCAGGGCGTTGACGATCCCCGGCCCGACGGAGAGGTAGTAGTCGACGAGGTCGCGCTTGGTCTCGCCGCGCTCGGAGAAGTACACGCGGTCGGGGCTCGAGAGTCGGACCGTGTGGTCGCCGACCTCGATCTCCTCTGCGGGGGCCTTGCTCGACGCAGCCATGGGCGACAGCCTACGGACCGCACACGACAGGACGTGGCTCGGACGTGGCCCGGACGTGCGGGAGGGCCCGCCGACGTGAGTCGACGGGCCCTTCGAGCGGAGCGGACGACCGGGCTCGAACCGGCGACCTCAACCTTGGCAAGGTTGCGCTCTACCAACTGAGCTACGTCCGCCTGCCAACCTGCGGAGCCGAGGCCCCGTGGGTGCGAGGTAGACCATAGCGGACGGTTGGCTCGAGTGCGAAACCCGCTCTCGGAGTTGCCGTTCGGCTACTTCTCGACCGCCATCTCGCCGAGCTCGGACCACTGCGTCCCCTCGATCGTCGTGTTGACGATTTTCGGTGTCGCGGTGAGGTAGGCGGGCAGGCTCGACGTGGCCTGCTTGAAGTGCTCGCTCCGCACGTGGGCTCCGCCGGCGGCCTCGTCGCGGAAGGCCTCGACGAGGACGTACTCGTTCGGGTCGTCGAGGCTGCGCGACCAGTCGAACCAGAGGCAGCCCTCCTCGGCGCGGCAGGCCTCGGTGAAGGCACGGGAGATCTCGGGCCACTCGTCGGCGTGCTCGGGCTTCACGGGGAACTTGGCGGTGATGAAGATCAAGGCTGATCACTCCTGGGTCATGAGGGTCATGAGGGTGCTGGGTGACGCGCGACGCGCCACGGTCCATCGGTCGCGTACCCGCTCCGAGGACCCGACCCATCGTCGCCGACCACGCGTCCCCGACCATGCGCCGGCGACCGCGGTCCAGGCCCGGCCGACCGGGTGTCAGGAGGCACCTGAGTCCGCCACAAGGTCCTCTCAGGCTCGGCCGTCAGACTGGGGGCTGCTCCGCACGACCTCCCGACCGACGACGACAAGGCTCCTGAGTGGATCGACGACGCCACCGTCACCGACGGCACGCCGCCACGACACGACCCTCGCGAGGGACCCTCCGGGGAACGCTGCGCGACCGGCTCGGCCTCGTCGCCGTCACCCTGCTGACCCTGCTCCTCGGCGCGGCGCCGGCCGTCGGCCAGTCCATCAGCGACGGCACCCCGGTGGACGTGGCCGGCCCCACCGCCCGGGTCCTGAGCTCCGACGCGCACGGCCAGGGTCGGGTCGTCGAGGTGTTCGGCGACCTGCACCGGGCGAGACACGTCGCCGTCCTCGTCCCCGGCGTGGGCTGGACCGGTCCCCTGCTGCGCGACGAACGCGGCGCCGGACGTCGCCATCCCGCCGTCCAGGCGCGAACGCTGCTGGCCGAGATGCAGCGGACCGACCCCCGCACGCCCGCAGCCGTCGTCGTGTGGCTCGACTACGACCCGCCCGCCGGCCTCGACGCCGACGCCGCCCGCTCTGACCGCGCCGTCGACGGCGCCCCGCGGCTGGTGTCCTTCGTCGACCACCTCTTGCGGTCGGCGACCGTGAGCCTGGTGTGCCACAGCTACGGCTCCGTGGTGTGCGCCCACGCGGCACCGCACGTCCACGTCTCCGCGCTCGTCGCCATCGGATCGCCCGGCATGGACGTGTGGACGCGCTCCGCGCTGCACACGACCGCGACCGTCTGGGCCGGCATCGCAGCCGACGACCCGATCGGTGTCGTCCCCCACACCCGAGTGGACGGTTTCGGCCACGCCGCCGACCCGACCGCGCCGGCCTTCGGCGCCGAGTCCCTGCCGGTGGGCGACTCCCGCGGCCACAACGGCTATCTCGCCGCCGGCACGGAGTCGCTCCACGCCATCGCGCTGATCGCCAGCGGCCGGGGAGCGACCGTCTCGCCGGCCGTCACCCGCGGGCCCCTGCAGACCGGGTCGGCCTCGCCCTGACCCGGGCCCGCGCCCTCCTGCCGCCCAGGACCCGTGCGGACGTCTCGTCAGCAGGGTCCCCGAGGCTTCGCGTATGCCGTGTGGCCGGCCCTGCCTGCCCTGCCACACGGCATACGCGACCTCCCTCATGGCGGTGCCGGGCGCCGCGCTCCACGACGCTGACTGCGGGCCGCTCCCGAGCCCGCCCGGGCCGGTGCGCGGATAGGGTCCACCTGCATGGACATGCTGAGGAGCGAACAGATCGCCGAGGCCGGCCTGGCCGACTGGCGCAAGCTGGCCCAGGGACTGCACGCCCGCTACGTGGTCGACACGTTCGGCCGCGGGGTCCGGTTCCTCGCCGCCGTGGGCGAGGCGGGCGACACGGCCGGGCACCATCCGCGCGTGTCGATGGTCGACGGCCACGTCGACCTCGAGACGGTCAGCGCCGACGCGGTCTACCGCGACGACGACGGTGTCGAGCACGTCGTCGAATGGGTGACCCAGCAGGACGTCGACCTGGCGCGACGCATCTCCGAGATCGCCGCCGAGCACGGGGTGAGGGCCGACCCCGCCGCGGTCAGCGAGATCGAGCTCGGCGTCGACACCGCCCGCTCCGCGACCGTGGCCCCGGTGTGGGCCGCACTGCTGACCGGGAGCCCTGACTCGCAGGGTCTCGGGTCACTGGGTGACGAGATCCGTGACGCGACAGGGCGGGTGCCCAACCTGTGGTTCGGTGAGGACGAGCCGGCAGGCAGACAGCGGTTCCACGTCGAGGTCTACGTGGCGCCCGAGGTGGCCGAGCAGCGCATCGCCGCCGTCCTGGCTGCGGGAGGGACCGTCGTGGACGACAGCGACGCCCCCTCCCTCACGGTCCTCGCCGACCAGGACGGGAACCGTGGCGTTCTCTGCACCGACGCGGCGGCTACGCAGAAGGCCTGACACGCCGCCTGCGCCGGCTCGAGGCGACCACGAGCGCGAGTCCGCCCAGGCACGGTACTGCTCCGACGACGAGCGCACCGACCCCGATGACGACTCCGATCTCCCGCAAAGGGTTGGTGACGTTGTCGGGAGCCAGCGCACCGTGCAGGGAGACCAGGCCCCAGAGCGCGCCCGCGGCGCCGGCCACCGTCAGCACCGCACCGACGGCGACCGCCCACCACGACGCCAGGAAGCCCGGCCCCCGGTCCGCCGTGGCGCCGGACGCCGGGGCCTGCTCGGGGTACCGCTCCGACGCGCGGCCGAGGCGCTGAGAGAGCCTGTCGAACACCGCACGTCCTCCCGGGCCGCTCTCGACCGACGCGCCTGACCGGGCAGGCGCCCCGACGGTTGGTGACGTCGGTGCGCCATCCTCGCACCTGCCTGCCGTCAGTGCAGGGTCACGTGGTTGTGGCACATCTCGACGAACGTCGCGATGCGCGCAGCGCGGGTCTCCGGCTTCTTCGCACCGTGGACGCGGTAGAGCATCGCGTAGCGGTTGGCGCGCGACAGGGTCTCGAAGAACGCCTCGGCTCGAGGGTCGGCCGCGAGGGCGGCAGCCAGGTCGTCGGGAACGGTCGCGTTCTTCTGACCGGCATAGGCCGCTGCCCACCGGCCGTCCGCCCTCGCGGCGTCGACCTGGGCCTGACCGGCCGGGCGCATGCGACCCGCCGCGATCAGCGCCTCTGCCTTGTCCCGGTTGACCTGCGACCACGCGCTCCGCGGTCCGCGCGGCGTGAAGCGCTGCAACCAGTACGCTTCGTCGTGGCCCCTCTTCTGCCCGTCGATCCAGCCGTGGCAGAGAGCGACGTCGAGCGCCTCGGCGTAGGTGACCGTCTCGGCCACGCCCGCCCTGCCGATCTTGAGCCAGATGCCGCGGTGGTCGGCGTGGTGCGCCGCGAACCAGGCCTCGCAGGCGGGCAGGGTGCCGAAGGTGATGACCGGCAGGCCGGCCAGCTCCTCGACCGCCTCGTCATCCGACATGATGCGCCTCACGAGACGGCCCGCACGACGGCGGGCCTGACGTCACCCACGTGCTCATGGAGGTGAACGCTACGCGCTGCGTCCCCTTGGGTCTCGGAAGTGGGCAGCGAGCAGGGCCGCGGTGCCGCCCGGATCCTCCAGCGGGGCAAGGTGACCCACGTCCGGCAGGATCTCCAGCACGCCGTCTCGCACGCGGGCGGCGAGCTGGGCCATCCCCTCGGGCGGCGTCGCGACGTCGTCGGCCCCGGCGACGGCGAGCAGCGGGGTGGTGATAGCGCCCAGCTCACTCGTCAGGTCGTAGGTCGCAAGCGCGTCGCAGACCTGCGCGTACCCCTCCGGGTCGACGTCACTCAGCTCGGCGACGACGGAACGCGTGCGCTCGTTGGGGTGGGCTGCGGCACGCGTCCCGAACCATCGGGCCGGGGACGACGCCACCATCGGCGCCATGCCCTCGGCGCGGACCAGCTCGGCACGCTCGGTCCACCCCTGGCTGGTGCCGAACCTCGCGCTGCTGCAGAGGACCGCGCCGGCAGCGAACCGCTCGGGGTGCGCCCGTAGGAGCAGGAGCGACACAGCACCGCCGACGGAGTCACCCGCGACGCACCAGGGCTCGTCCCGGTCACCGGACGGCAGCGCCGTGTCGAGGGCCTCGAGCACGCCGTCAGCCAGCTCGGCCAACGAGAACCCTTGCGTCGCAGCCGGACTGGTCCCGTGCCCCGGGAGGTCCCAGCCCACGACGTGCATGCCGCCCTGCTGGGCCAGAACCTCGGCCACGCTCCCCCACAGGGTCTCGACCCTGGTGCCGAGGGACGGGCCGACGACGAGGACTCGGTCCCCCCGCCGGCCCGCCAGCGGCGTGACGGCCACCTGAGGTGTCGCGGTCATCGGCGCACTCAGATCGCCGACGGGTGCGAGGCGAGCGGAGTGACCTCGATCGTCATGTAGGGGAAGAGCGGCAGCCCCCAGAGGATCTCGTGCAGGCGCTCGTTCGAGGCGACGTCGAAGATGCTCACGTTGGAGTACTGGCCGACGATCCGCCAGATGTGCCGCCACTCCCCCGAGCGCTGCAGGTCCTGGGAGTACGCCTTCTCCCGCGCGACCGTCTCCTGCCTGACGACGGGGTCGAGGTCGCGCGGGAGGTCGACGTCCATGCGCACGGCGAAGAGCATCAGGCGCGGACCGGGTCCAGGACGAAGCCGTAGTCGACGCGCACCGTGCCGTCGGCCTGCGGCCCGGGCGCGAGGACGAGCTCGGGCTTGACCGCGGAGGCGATGTCGTCGTCGTTGTGCTCGTCGCCCGGGAAGTACAGCTGGGCGGTGAGCAGCTCGTGACCGGGGGCGGACACCTTGACGTGCAGGTGCGCGGGACGCCAGGCGTGCCACCCGGCGGCGGCGATGAGCTTGCCGCAGGCCCCGTCGGTCGGGATCTGGTAGGGCGCCGGCTGGATGGTGTGGATCTCGAAGGCGCCGTCCGCCCCGAGCGTGAAGGAACCGCGGAGGTTCCAGTCCGGGATCCCCGGCGCGAAGTGGGAGTAGAAGCCGTCGTTGTCGGCGTGCCAGAGCTCGATCTTCGCGCCGTCCAGGGGCGTGCCGTCGGTGGAGGTCACCGTGCCCACCCACGTCAGCGCCGTGCCCTGCTCGCCGTCGCGCATCGGGACGGACCCCTTGGCGCCCTGGTCGGGCGCGTCGGGCACGTAGTAGGGGCCCTCGATGGTGCCCTTGCTGCCCTCACGGTGGTCGGTGGCGACCTCCTCGACGACGTGCTCGACCCAGACGTCGAGGAAGAGCGGCCACTCGCCGTCCTTGCCCACCTGGATCAGCCACGCCTTGAGCGCGTTGTACTCGTCGTAGGTGACCTGGTGCTTGCGGATCGTGTCGTAGACGGCCTCGAGGACAGAGCGGGCGAGCAGGTCGACGCGCTCCGGCGGCGTGTCCTGCACGGCGGCATACGGGGACTTGTCGGTGGCGAAGCGCTCGGTGGCCGCGTTGCCCGAGGCGGCAGCGGTCGCGACCTCGCCGTTGAGGTGCTGATCGATGGTCATGGAAGGTCCTATCGGGATGGATGGAGCGGATGGATGGACGGGTGGGACGGGGTCGTCCCGGCGGCCACCGCCTCGTCAGCAGGTGTCGAGTCGGTAGTGCCGCAGCTTGTCGTCGTCGATCTCCACGCCCAGGCCCGCACCGGGCCTGACGAGGAGCTCGCCGTTGTCGATACGCAGGGGCTCGGTGAGCAGGTCGTCGCTCATGTCGAGGAAGTTGGACAGCTCGCCCGCGTGGAGGGTGGTCCGCCGGTGGGCGGCGCCGAAGGCGACGGCACAGACCGAACCGAGCTGCCCGTCGATCTGGTTACCCATCACCACCTCGAGGCCGAGACCCTCGCACAGGTGGAGCACGCGCTGAGAAGTCGTGAAGCCGGTCCGTGCGGTCTTGATCGAGATCGCGGTCGCCGACCCCCCGAGCACCTCGCGGGTGACCTCGGCGGGTGTCGTCGCCGACTCGTCCGCGATGAACGGCACGTCGACCTGGCCGACGAGCCAGCGCCGGCCCAGCACGTCGTCCGCCGGGCTGAGCTCCTCGGCGAAGGCCAGGTCGAGGTCGGCCATCTCACGCATGGCGCGAGCCGACTCCGAGGCGGACCACCCGCGGTTGCCGTCGACGTAGAGCACGACGTCGGGTCCCAGGGCCTCGCGAAGGGCGCGCACCACGGCGGTGTCGAGCGAGGCGGGGTGGCGACCGACCTTGACCTTGAAGGTGTTGATGCCGTGGTCGGCCTGCATGCGCTCGGCCTCCTCGACCATCGCGCCCGGGTCGTCGAAGCCGAGCATGTGCGAGACCCGCATCCGGTCGGTGTAGCCGCCGAGGAGCTGGGTGACGGGAAGGTCGAGGGTCCTGCCGAGGGCGTCCCACACCGCCATGTCGAGCGCGGCCTTGGCCGTCGGGTTGCCGACGGTGCGCTCGAGGCGGGCCGCCATGCGCTCCCGCTCGGTCACGGCCAGGCCGATGACCTGCGGGGCGAGGATCGTCTCGATGACGGCGATGATCCCGCGCTGCGTCTCCCCGTAGGTGAACGGCCGAGGGGGCGCCTCGGCGACCCCGACGACACCGTCTGCGGTGTGGACGCGCACGAGGACGTGCTCGGCGTCGCGGACCTCGCCGCTGGCGAACTTCAGGGGCTTGCGATACGGGATCCGGAACGGGATCGCCTCGACGGCAATGATCTTCACGACTCGTCCTTCTGGTCGACGGGCTCGGCCGTCCCGTCGTAGTGGTCGAAGAAACCGCTGGCGTGCAAGGCGTCGAGGGCGCCCGCGACGATCGGGGACGACGCGTCTGCCGGCCAGGCCAGGGACAGGTCGATGCTGGCCGCGTCCTGGACGTCCCTGAAGACGACGCCGCTGAGCTGCATCGTGCGGACCGACTCGGGAACCAGCGCCACCCCGAGGCCGGCCGCGACCAGGGCGAGCAGGGCGGCGGTGCCCGGAGCCCGATGACTGATCCGCGGGGCGAAGCCGGCGCGCCGGCAGCTGGCCATCGCCGCCTCGTTGACCGCTGACCGCAGGTCGGCGTAGACGACGAACTCGTCGACGGACACGTCGGCCACCTCGAGTCCCGGCTCGTGCACCAGCCGGTGGTCGGCGGGCAGCGCCAGCACCAGCGGCTCCTGCAACAGGCTGCGCGTCTCGATGCCGACGGCGGCCACGGGGCCGCGCAGCACGCCGAGGTCGAGACGCCCGTCCAGCAGTCGTTCCACCTGGGCCGGGGTGAGCAGGTCGGCCTGCACGTCGAGGGCGACGTCCGGGAGCGCCGTGCGCAGGAGCCGGGACAGTCGGGCCAGGTGGGTGAAGGCGCTCGACCCGGTGAACCCGACGCGCAGCACCCCACGGCTGCCGTCGGCGATGCCCTTCACCGCGACCACGGTGTCGTCGAGCTCTCGCAGGACGCGGCGCACCTCCTGGTGGAAGTAGCGGCCCGCGGGCGTCAGGTCGACCGAGCGCGTGGTCCGGGCGAGCAGGGTGACACCGAGCTCGGACTCGAGACGGCGGACGGCCTGGGACAGCGCCGGCTGGGCGAGGTGGAGGCGCTCGGCAGCGCGGCCGAAGTGGCAGGTCTCGGCCACCGCGTCGAAGTAGCGCAGCTGCTTCAGGTCCATGACGTCACCTCCGTCCATCGGGCTGGGCTGCCTGTCGGGTCAACCCCGGGGTGTGGGTCCCGGTGAGGGATCCGGATGCCGCGGGGAAGGGCGTTTTCCACGCTAGAACGTCGGATCCAGATGCACAAAGACCCATTCGCTGCCCATTGATACGCGTCATGAATGGATCATGCCCGCACCCGGGACTAGGCAGATACCTCGTGTGACGACCTCTCGTGCCGTGGTGGAGTTCCCGGAACCCCAAGGCAACGACGCATGGAGGACAGTCATGACCGAGACGATGCACAGGGTCGGCGCGAAGCTGGCCGACGCCGTGGTCGAGGACCCGGAGACCGGCACGTACCGCGCCAACCGCCGGATCTTCACCGACGAGGAGCTCTTCGAGCTGGAGATCTCGCACATCTTCGAGGGCAACTGGATCTACCTGGCCCACGAGAGCCAGGTCGCCTCCCCCGGGGACTACTTCACGACCTACATGGGTCGCCAGCCGGTGGTCATCACCCGCGACAAGGACGGGCAGCTGCACTGCCTCATCAACGCCTGCGCGCACCGCGGTGCGATGGTGTGCCGGCGCAAGACCGACAACCGCACGACGCTCACCTGCCCCTTCCACGGCTGGACGTTCCGCAACGACGGCACCCTCCTGAAGGTCAAGGACCCCGAGGGCGCCGGCTACCCCGACTCGTTCGGCACGAACGGCTCTCACGACATGACCAAGGTGGCTCGGTTCGACAGCTACCGCGGCTTCCTCTTCGGCAGCCTCAACCCCGACGTCGTGCCGCTGACCGAGCACCTCGGCGACACGACGACGGTCATCGACATGCTCGTCGACCAGTCGCCCGATGGGCTCGAGGTGCTGCGCGGCTCGTCGACCTACACCTACGACGGCAACTGGAAGGTGCAGGCCGAGAACGGCGCCGACGGCTACCACGTCACGGCGACGCACTGGAACTACGCAGCCACGACGTCCCGACGCGGCACCGGAGAGTCGGCCAACGCCACCAAGACGCTCGACGCCGGCAGCTGGGGCAAGTCCGGCGGCGGCTACTGGTCCTACCCCAACGGGCACCTCTGCCTGTGGACGTGGGCCGGCAACCCGCAGGACCGTCCCCTCTGGGACCGCCTCGACGAGCTCAAGGAGCAGTTCGGCGAGGCCAAGGGCGAGTTCATGGTCAAGGGCTCACGCAACCTCTGCCTCTACCCGAACGTCTACCTGATGGACCAGTTCTCCACGCAGATCCGCCACTTCCGCCCGATCGCGCCGGACAAGACCGAGGTCACGATCTACTGCATCGCCCCCAGGGGTGAGAGCGCCGAGTCCCGCGCCTGGCGCATCCGCCAGTACGAGGACTTCTTCAACGCCTCGGGCATGGCCACGCCCGACGACCTCGAGGAGTTCCGCTCGTGCCAGCTCACCTTCCGGGCGAGCGCGGCACCGTGGAACGACATGAGCCGGGGGGCCGAGCACTGGCTGGACGGCCCCGACGAGGTCGCCCGATCCCTCGGGATGACCGACATCGTCTCCTCCGGTCTCAAGAACGAGGACGAGGGCCTCTACCCCGTCCAGCACCGGTTCTGGCGCGACACCATGCAGGCCGCCATGGCCGAGGAGCAGGCACGGGCCGAGCGGGACGCGACCGCCGCCTCGAAGACGAAGGCGGAGCACTGATGACGGTCACGGAGCAGCCCGGCACGCACACGGGCGGGAAGCTGATCACCCAGAACCTCATCGAGCAGTTCCTCTACCGCGAGGCCCGCCACCTCGACGACCGGGAGTTCGAGAAGTGGCTCGACTGCTACGCCGACGACTGCGTCTACTGGATGCCGGCGTGGACCGACGACGACCTGCTCGTCGAGGACCCGCAGCGCGACGTGTCGCTCATCTACTACCCCAACAAGGGTGGCCTCGAGGACCGCATCTTCCGGATCCGCACCGAGCGCAGCTCGGCGACCTCGATCCCGGAGCCGCGGACGAGCCACAACATCAGCAACGTCGAGGTCATCGAGCGTCGGGGTGACGTCGTCGACGTGCGCTTCAACTGGCACACGATGTACTTCCGCTACAAGACGGTCGACCCGTACTACGGCACGTCGTTCTACACGATCGACTTCTCGGGAGACGCGCCGCTCATCCGCCGCAAGACCGTGGTGCTGAAGAACGACTACATCCACCACGTGGTCGACATCTACCACTTCTGAGCGGGGAGCCATGACTGTCAACGAGATCGACGTCGCGGGGCACCAGGTCGCCCTCGCGTTCGAGGACGGCGTAACGCGGTTCATCACCTGCCGCGAGGACCAGACCGTCGCCGACGCGTCGTACCGCCAGCGGATCAACATCCCGCTCGACTGCCGGGACGGCGCCTGCGGGACGTGCAAGGCGTTCTGCGAGTCCGGGGACTACGACGGGGGCTCGTACATCGACGACGCCCTGAGCCCGGACGAGGCCGAGCGCGGCTTCGTGCTGCCCTGCAGCATGCGGCCGAGGTCGGACCTCGTGCTCCAGGTCGCGAGCACCTCCGAGGTCGCCAAGACCAGGGCGGCCACGTATGCCGGCACACTCGTCGGCCTGGAACGGCTGAGCCGCACGACGGTCGAGATCGCGGTCGAGATCCCCGACCGCGAGGAGCTCGCGTTTTTGCCGGGGCAGTACGTCAACATCGCTGTACCCGCCACCGAGGTCACCCGCTCGTACTCCTTCAGCAACGCCCCGCACGAGGAGCGGCTGACCTTCCTCGTCAAGCTCACGCCCGGTGGGGCCATGTCGAGCTACCTCGAAGAGCGGGCGGCCGTCGGCGACGAGATCACCTTCACCGGGCCGCACGGCTCCTTCTTCCTCCGCGAGACGGATCGGCCGGTGCTCCTGCTCGCCGGCGGGACCGGCCTGGCGCCGATCCTCTCGATGCTCCGCAAGCTGCAGCACGAGGGCAGCGACCGCACGGCGCACCTCGTCTACGGCGTCAGCACCGACGAGGACCTCGTGGCGGTCGACCAGATCGAGCGCGCCGCTGCAGGGCTCGTGAACCTCACGTGGGACCACTGCGTCTCGGACCCGGCCAGCTCGGCCCGCAACAAGGGCTACGTCATGAGCCTCATCGAGCCGGAGCACCTGCACGATGGCGACGTCGCGATCTACCTGTGTGGGCCGCCGCCGATGGTCGAAGCCGTCCGCAGCCACGTGTCCGAGGCTGGCTTGGAGCTGACGGGCTTCTACTACGAGAAGTTCGCGCTCGCGGTGCCGTCGGCCGCCGCTCCGCAGGCATCGGACACCGAGGAGACGCCGGCGCCAGCCGATGTCGCCGATGACACCACCGCCCCCGTGGCGCAGCCCGCGCCGACGGGTGCTGCCGCGCCCTCCCCCGTCATCGACGAGCTCGTGTATGCCGTGGACGCGCGCGCCGTCGCCGGTCAGCAGGTCCTGGCGTCCGTCCACCTCCCGGCGTGGACGGGCGAGCGTCGTCACACCGACGACGGCGACTCCGCCCGGAGGATCGCGGGCCAGGTCGTCGCGCCCATCGACGACCGGCCGGGTGCCTCGAGCTCGCCGCTCGACGTCGATGCGTCGCTGCACCCCTCGGGTGCACGGGGCCTCGCCGGCCAGGTCGTCTTCCCCGCAGCCGACATCCCGAGCGTCCCAACCGCGACCGCCGCCGCCCCGACGACGGCCGACGGCTACCAGATCGGCGAGGAGCACCCGGACGTCCGCTCCTCCGACGCCATCTTCGAGGCCCGCCAGGCGCTGGAGCTCGGAGCCCTGGAGCTGACGGTCGGCCGCCTCACCTCGCAGCAGCTCGCCGGCTACCGTCTGCTCGCCGAGTCGACGCTGCCCTACGTCGACGGGGACCGCTTCGTCGACGCCCACGCCTACACGGAGACGAACGCCGCGTTCCACGACTACCTCTTCGCCCAGACCCGCAACGAGCACCTGTTGCAGGCCTATCGCGCCCTGGGGGTGAAGGGCCGGATGGAGGAGGCGCTGCGCACCGCGACGTGGTGCCATCCCCAGTGCGCCACCGACCACGTCGCGATCGTCGACGCCTTCGAGGCCGCCGACCGGGAACGGGCTCGTGACCTCATCGCAGCCCACGCCGAGCGCTCAAAGCAGACGATGCGCCGGGCGATGGCCGAGGCGTCGACCGCGACCCGGCCCCGGTTCCTGACACCGGGCCGGTTCGAGGGCAAGGTCGTCGTCGTCACCGGGGCGGCCCAGGGCATCGGAGCCCACGTGGCACGCCGGATCGGCGCCGAGGGTGGCGCCGTGGTGCTCGCCGACCGGTCAGAGCTCGTCTCGGAAGTCGCCGACGAGCTCACCGGCTGGGGCGCCCAGTCCCTGGCGGTGAGCTGTGACCTCGAGCAGCCGGAGGGCGCAGAGGAGCTGGCCCGCCAGGCGATCGAGCGCTTCGGCCGCATCGACGTGCTGGTCAACAACGTGGGCGGGGCCATCAACTTCAAGCCGTTCACCGAGTTCAGCGGCGCGGAGATCCGGGCAGAGCTCGACCGGTCGCTGCTGACCACGCTCTTCGGCTGTCGCGCGGTCCTGCCCTCGATGGTCGCAGCCAGGAGGGGCGTCATCGTCAACGTCTCCTCAGCGGCGACCCGCGGCATCCACCGGATCCCTTACTCCGCGGCGAAGGGCGGGGTGAACGCCGTCACCGCCTCGCTCGCCATGGAGTACGCCGAGCACGGCATCCGGGTCGTGGCCACGGCTCCGGGCGGCACGGAGGCTCCCCCGCGCCGCATCTCCCGCGGCACACCGGCTCCCCGCACCGAGCAGGAGCGTGAGTGGTTCGACGCCCACATCGAGCAGACGCTCGCCTCGTCGCTGATGGGCCGCTACGGGACGCTCGAGGAGCAGGCGGCGGCCATCGCCTTCCTCGCCTCCGACGAGGCTTCGTACATCACGGGGACCGTGCTGCCCGTCGCAGGTGGCGACCTCGGCTGACCCGGCGTCGGACCGCTCGCACCGTGCACGCGGTGCGGGCGGTGCCACCGGGGCCTACCGTGACCGTGTGACGCGTGCGCTGCTGCCGAGCCTGCGACGAGAGCTCGACCGCCTCGTCGAGGTCCTGTCGGGCGTCCCGTCCGGCAACGGAACCCGTGGCACGCACGGACCGATCCAGCGGTCCGAGGGCTCGAGCCTCGTCGTCGTCACCGCTCCCTCCGGCGGTGGGCTCACCACCTTCCTGCGCACGCTGGGCGACCGGTGCGAGGACCGGCAGGAGCACGACCCCGGCCGGCACCTCGAGGCCGCCCGGGTCCAGCACCTGGTGGGGCTGCCGTGGGAGGGCACCGAGCCGGGCGCCACGCTCGGCGCCCTGTCTCCCGCCCCGGCGGTGGGCTCTGGCGGCAGTCCCCTCGCCACCGCGAGGAGCTGGCTGGCCGGCATCGAACCCACAGGAGACGGCTGGGACGTGGTGGTGCTGCTCAAGGACGGGCAGCACGCCGACCCCTTCACCCTGAGGACGCTCGTCAGCCTGACCCGCCAGTCCGGTGCGGCGCGCGTGCTCGTCGTGGTCGGCTGGCGCGAGAACGGCGAGGACCACGCACACGCGAGCCCGGCCGCGGCCGACGCCACCGGCACCGGCACCGGCACCGGCACCGGCACCGACGAGGACCTGCACGACACGCTGGTCGCCGCTGCCGACCACGTCGTGCGGCTGCCGCCGCTCGAGGCGGCCGACGTCGCGGTCCTCGCCGAGCAGCGCGGACTGACCCTGCCGCCCCTGCAGCTGGAGCGACTGCTGCACCACTGCGGCGGCCGGGTGCGCAACGTCGTCGAGCTGCTGGGCGTGGTCGCACCCGAGGACTGGCACGAGCCGCAGCTCGTCCTGCCGGCCCCGCCGACCGCGGCGCGTGCCACCCGGGCGGTGCTCCGCTCCGTCGACGAGGACGCCCGACGCCTGGTCGGCGCAGTGGCGGTGCTCGAGCGGGGCGACCCGCGGGCGCACGGTGTGCCCCTCGGCGACGCCGGGCGCATCGGCGGCGTGGACGTGACGGCCGCCGCTCTCGAGGAGGCTCTCCGTGCCGGACTGCTCCGCCGGGTCGATGAGCTCGGCCGTCGGGTCCGCACCCAGGACGCGCTCGTGCGCCAAGCGGTCCTCGACGAGATCGCGTTCGCCGACCGGGCGCGGCTGCACGCGCGGGCCGGGGGGGTGGTGGAGGACGCCGCCTCCGTGCTGCGCCACCGGTGGTTCGCCGCTCCCGACCCGGACGAGGCCCTCGCAGCCGAGCTCGAGGCCGAGGCGTCGCGCCACGCCCGGACGGGGGCGTGGGCCGTGGCGGCCGACCTGCTGCTCCTCGGGTCGCGCGCGAGCACCGACCCGGAGGCCGGGGCTCGTCGGCTGGTCGGCGCGGTGGACGCGCTCATCGGAGCCGGGGACGTGCCCCAGGCGATGCAGTTCGTCCCCGACGTGGAGACCCTGCGCGAGACCGCGCTTCGCAACGCCGTGCTCGGCTACCTCGCCGTCGTGCGCGGGCGGCCGGCCGAGGCCGAGCACAAGCTGGGCCGCGCCTGGGACCTCGTGAACCTCCGCCGGGAGCCCGACACCGCCGCCCTCATCGCCCAGCGACGCGTCCTGCACGGCCTCGCACGCTGCCGTCCACGGGAGGTCGTCGAGTGGGGTGACCGTGCTGTCGAGCTGGCGCCCGGGACCCCCGCGGCCGTCGAAGCCGCTGCCATCCGGGGTCTCGCACTGGGGGCCGAGGGCAGCGTCGACGAGGCCCTCGAGGACTACCGCCTCATGCTCGACCGCCTCCCGCACGGGCCGGTGACGCAGCGGGTGGTGATGGCCTCGGGCTGGCTGCACCTGGCGTCGGACGACCCCGACCGCGCCCGCGAGGAGCTGGAGCTCGCGTCGTCCACCGACCACGGCGGCGGCTCGGTGCGCATCGCGCTGTGGGCCCGCGCGTGGTTGGCCCGGGTGCAGTTCCTCACGGGCGACTGGTCCGACGCCATGGGCACCGCCGCCGCAGGGCTGGACCTCGCGCACCGCTCCGGCATCAGCCTGCTCGTGCCGCTCATGGAGTGGACGCGAACCCAGGTGTACGCGCTGCGCGGGGACTGGGACAGCGCGGAGCGCTGCGCCAGGGCCGGCGATGCCGGCGCCCGCGACTACGAGGTCATGCGAGCGCCTGCGGCACTCGGCCGCGCCGCCCTGTGCGAGGCGCGCGCCGACTACCCCGGCGTCCTGCGCGCACTGGCGCCCCTCACGCAGCCCTGGGCGCGGGGGTGGGTCGACGCGCCGGGCTTCTGGCCCTGGGCCGACGTCCACGCCAACGCCCTGGTCCTGACCGGTCGCGTGGACGACGCGGACGCCTTCCTGGTCCGGCACGAGCAGCGGGCCGCCGCCTCGGGGCACGTCTCGGCCTCGGCCCGGCTCTGCGGTGCCCGTGGCCGCTGGCACGGGGCCCGGGGTGACCTCGACGCGGCCCGCGAGTCGTTCGACCGCGCTCTGGCGCTCCTCGAGCCGCTCCCCCTCACGTACGACCGGGCGCGCGTCTGCTTCGCCTACGGTCAGACGCTCCGTCGGGCCGGGCGCCGGGCGCAGGCCGACGCCGTCATCTCGGTCGCGCGGGAGTCGTATGCCGCGCTGGGGGCTCGCACCTACGTGGAGCGATGTGACCGTGAGCTGGCTGCTGGTGGCGTCAACGTCCTGAGGGTGCATCGTGAGTTCGACGAGCTCACCCCGCAGGAGGAGGCCGTAGCCACCCTCGTGGCACGCGGCCGGACCAACAGGGAGGTCGCGGCCGAGCTGTTCCTGTCGGTCAAGACCGTGCAGTACCACCTGACGCGGACCTACGCGAAGCTCGGGGTGCGCTCTCGCTCCGAGCTGGCGGCCCTGCGCTCCGCGCCGACGACGGAGTGACGAGCTCGCGCACGACGGCCAGGGTGCGAGCGAGGTGGGGCTCGAGGCGGTCGCCACGGTGGGCGACGACGAGCTCGACGCTCGTGGCCGGCCGCACCAGCGGGACGTAGACGATCCCGTCCAACGACATGGCCTGCACCGGCTGCGGCACGACGGCCACTCCCAGCCCTCCGGCGACCAGGGTGACCAGCGTCGAGGTCTCGCCGACCTCGTGCCGGATCGTCGGCTCGAAGCCTGCGTCCCGACAGAGGCGCTGGACGACCTCGTACATCGCCGCGCGCCGCTGCGCCGAGTGCACGATGAGGCCCTCGTGGCGCAGGTCCGCGACGGGGACGCGGTCCCGTCCTGCGAACCGGTGGCTCGCCGGCACCGCGAGCACCAGCCGATCGTGCCGGAGCGGCGTGACGGCGAGCGTCGGGTCACTGACCGGCGGTCGCAGGAAGGCGAGGTCGATGGTGCCGGCTCGCAGGGCGTCGACCTGCTCCGAGGCGAGCATCTCGCCCCGGAAGGAGAAGTCCACGCCGGGCAGCGCCTCGGAGAGCCGTGCCGACAGCTGGGGCAGCAGGCTGTAGGTCACCGAGCCGACGCACCCGATGACGAGCCGTCCCTCGCTGCCGGCCGCGACGCGGCGCGCCTCGGCGGCTGCGTCGTCGACCGAGGCGAGTATCGCTCGCGCGCGCTCGAGGTATGCCGTCCCCGCGGCCGTGAGGTCCACCCGGCGGGTCGTGCGCACGAACAGCTCTGCACCGACCTCGGCCTCCAGGCGCCGGATCTGCTGGGACAGAGGGGGCTGGGCCATGTGCAGCCGCTCGGCCGCCCTGCCGAAGTGCCGCTCCTCCGCGACGACGACGAAGTAGCGCAGGTGCCGCATCAGATCCATATCCTGACTCTACTCAGTCAGGTCAGATATTGATCCTTCAGAATATGGCCGGAAAGGCATACGGTCGTGGACGTGAGCTCCTTCGTCTATGCAGCGACCCGCACCCCCTTCGGCAAGTTCAACGGCAGCCTGTCGGGCGTGCGCCCCGACGACCTTGCTGCACATGCGATCTCGGCGCTGCTCGCTCGCACGCCGGACCTCGACCCTGAGCGGGTCGACGACGTCGTCTGGGGCAACGCCAACGGCGCCGGCGAGGAGAACCGCAACGTCGGACGCATGGCGGGGCTGCTCGCGGGACTGCCCGTGAGCGTGCCGGGCACGACCGTGAACCGCCTCTGCGGATCCAGCCTCGATGCCGTCCACATCGGCTCACGCGCGATCGAGAGCGGCGACGCCGACATTGTGCTCACCGGTGGCGTCGAGTCGATGACGCGCGCACCCTGGGTGCTCCCCAAGCAGCCGAGGCCGTTCCCGTCGGGCGACGTCACCGCCGTCTCCACCACCCTGGGGTGGCGCCTGGTCAACCCGCGGATGCACCCGGAGTGGACCGTGTCGCTCGGCGAGGCCAACGAGCAGCTCCAGCAGAAGTTCGGGATCTCGCGCGAGCGCCAGGACGAGTTCGCCGCGAGGTCGCACCGGCTCGCCCACCAGGCCTGGGAGGACGGCTTCTACGACGACCTCGTCACTCCCGTCGCCGCTCCGCGGGGAGCCGACCCGCTGACGAGCGACGAGGGCATCCGGCCCGGCAGCTCGGTGGAGAAGCTCGCCACCCTCCAGCCGGTGTTCCGCGGCGACGGCACCATCACCGCCGGCAACGCCTCGCCCTTGAGTGACGGCGCCTCCGCCGTGCTCCTCGGGTCCGAGGCCGCGGCCGGCACCATCGGCGCGACCCCGCTGGCGCGCATCGCCGGCCGGGCGGCATACGCCCTCGCCCCGCAGGACTTCGGCTACGCGCCCGTCGAGGCCGCGAACCTCGCGCTGCGGCGGGCGGGGATCGGCTGGGAGCAGGTGGGTGCCGTCGAGCTCAACGAGGCGTTCGCCGTCCAGTCCCTCGCCTGCCTCGACGCGTGGAAGGTCGACCCCGACATCGTCAACACCCGCGGGGGCGCCATCGCCATCGGCCACCCGCTCGGCGCCTCCGGAGGCCGCATCGTGGGGACGCTCGCCAAGGTGCTGCGCGAGCGGGGCGAGCGCTGGGGCGTGGCCGCGATCTGCATCGGCGTCGGGCAGGGGCTCGCCGTCGTCCTCGAGAACGTCGAGGCCTCCTGATGGGCCGCACCGAGGTCCTCGCGACCACGGACGAGGCGGTCGCCGGCATCGCGGACGGCTCGACGATCCTCGTCGGTGGCTTCGGTCTCGCCGGCATGCCCTTCGACCTCATCGACGCCCTGATCCGCCAGGGCGCGGGCGACCTGACCATCGTGGCCAACAACGCCGGCAACGGCGACGTCGGCCTGGCCGCGCTGCTCAAGGCCGGGCGCGTGCGCAAGGTGGTGTGCTCCTTCCCGCGCCAGGTCGACTCCTACGTCTTCGACGAGCTCTACCGCTCCGGGCGCGTCGAGCTCGAGGTCGTGCCGCAGGGCAACCTCGCGGAGCGGATGCGCGCGGCCGGGGCAGGGATCGGGGGCTTCTACTCGCCGACCGGGGTGGGCACGATCCTCGCCGAGGGCAAAGAGGCCCGGGTCCTCGGCGGACGCGAGTACGTCCTGGAGCTGCCGATCCGGGGCGACTACGCGCTCGTCTCGGCGCACCGTGCCGATCGGATGGGCAACCTCGTCTACCGCAAGACCGCTCGCAACTTCGGCCCCGTCATGGCGACCGCCGCCACGACGACGATCGCGCAGGTGACCGAGGTCGTCGACACCGGCGCGCTCGACCCCGAGGCCGTCGTCACACCGTCGATCTTCGTCGACCGGGTCGTGCAGGTGCAGGCCCGCCACTACACCGTCCAGGGAGCACACTGATGCCGAGCTCGACGCAGGAGCTGCTGCACACCACGACGGAGCACCTCCAGCGGGGCGCCCTGTCCACGGACGAGCTCGCGGCGATCGTCGCCGCCGACATCCCGGACGGGTCCTTCGTCAACCTCGGCATCGGCCAGCCCACCAAGGTCGCCGACCACCTGACGGCGGAGCAGGGTGTCGTCCTGCACACCGAGAACGGCATGCTCGGCATGGGGCCGGCCGCGCACGGCGACGACGTGGACCCCGACCTGACGAACGCCGGCAAGGTGCCTGTCACCGAGCTGCCGGGAGCCTCCTACTTCCACCACGCGGACTCGTTCGCGATGATGCGCGGGGGGCACCTCGACGTCTGCGTGCTCGGCGCCTTCCAGGTCGCGGGTAACGGCGACCTCGCGAACTGGCACACCGGCCGGGCCGAGGACATCCCCGCCGTCGGCGGCGCGATGGACCTCGCGACCGGCGCCAGGAACGTCTTCGTCATGATGACGCTCTTCAGCAAGGACGGCTCCCCCAAGCTCGTCCGCGAGTGCACCTACCCGCTGACCGGACTGGGGTGCGTCAGCACCGTGTACACCGACCACGGCATCTTCGAGGTGAGCCCCGGCTCCGACGCCGTCACCGTGCGCGCGACGTTCGGCATCTCCGTCGAGGAGCTCCGCCGGCGCCTGGACGTCCCGCTGGTCACGCTGACGACCTGATGTGGAGCTCGAGATGACAGCCGCAGGCGTGCAGGTCCACGAGACGACGGCGGGGCGTGTCCTGCTCGGGCCCGGGGCGCGCAGGTGCGTGCCCTCCGAGGTCGACCGCCTCCGTGCAGAGCGCGCCTTCGTGGTCTCGACGCGGTCCGCCGCCCATCACGTGGACGAGTGCCTGGCCGACCTGGGCAGTCGGGCCGTCGGACGGTTCGACGGCGCCGTCGTCCACACTCCGGTGCACGTCACCGAGGAGGCGCTGGCCCTCGTCCTCGCCTCGCGGGCAGACGTCATCGTTGCGTTCGGCGGCGGCTCCGCGACGGGACTGTCCAAGGCGATCAGCGCCCGGACGGGCCTGCCGCAGGTCGTCGTGCCCACGACGTATGCCGGCTCCGAGGTGACGCCGGTCCTCGGGGAGACCCGCGACGGCGCCAAGACCACACGCCGTGACCCGGCGCTCCTGCCCGACACGGTCGTCTACGACCCCGAGCTGACGCTCTCGATGCCACGTGGCCTGACCCTGACCAGTGCCCTCAACGCACTGGCGCACGCCGTGGAGGCGACCTGGGCGGTGGACTCCTCCGCCTACACCGACGCCCTTGCCACAGAAGCGGTCTCGTCGATCACGCAGGCCCTACCCCTCGTGCTCGACAGCCCGACCGACCTGGCTGCCCGCGGCCGGCTGCACTCCGGGGCCTGGCTCGCCGGCTGCTGCCTCGCCCAGACGCGGATGGGACTGCACCACCAGCTCGCCCACGCGCTCGGCGGTTCCTTCGACCTCCCCCACGCGGAGCTGCACGCGCTGCTCCTCCCCCACGTCACGGCATACAACCTCCCGGCGGCGCCGGCCGCCCGAGAGCGCCTCACGCGTGCGGTCGGCGACGACCCGGTGCAGGTGCTGGCCGACCTGGCCGCGCAGCACGACGGAGCCCGCCGGCTGCGCGACCTCGACGTGCCCCGCGACGCCCTTCGGGCGGTGGCGGAACGCGTCGCAGCCGCTCCCTATCCAAACCCGGCACCGGTCGACGTCGACTCGGTCACGGGGCTCCTCGAGCGAGCGTGGTGACCTCGGCTCGACGATCGACCGGGGAGGGGCCGTTCAGCTGTCGTCACACGGCAGGGTGCGGGCGGCCCCAGGCGACGGACAGCTCGATGGCACGGGACCACTGCTGCAGCAGCTGGGCTCGTCGCCCACGCTCGATCATCGGGTGCCACTCGGCGGCCCGGTGCCACTGCCGACGCAGGACCTGCTGGTCGGACCAGTAGCCCACCGCCAGCCCTGCCGCGTAGGCCGCCCCGAGGGCGACCGTCTCGGCCATCATCGGCCGGACGACGGGCACGTCGAGCACGTCGGCCACCGTCTGCATGAGCAGGTTGTTGCTCGTCATGCCGCCGTCCACGGCCACGCTGAGCAACGGCAGGTCCGCGTCGTTGTTCATGGCGGCGAGGACCTCCTGGGTCTGCAGGGCGACTGCCTCGAGCACGGCACGGGCGATGTGCCCCTTGGTGATGTAGGCGGTCAGTCCGGCGACGATGCCCTGGGCCCGGCTCTCCCAGTGCGGCGCGTAGAGACCGGCGAACGCCGGGACGACGAAGCAGCCGCCGTTGTCGTCCACGGAGGCCGCGAGGGTCTCGATCTCCGCCGGCGAGCGGATGAGCCCCAGGCTCTCGCGGCACCACTCGACGAGGGCGCCGGCGACGGCCACGGACCCCTCCAGCGCGTAGACGGTCGCTTCGCCCTCCATCTGGTGGGCCACCGTGGTGACGAGCCCGTGCCTCGAGGGGACCGGCTGGCGACCGGTGTTGAGCAGCATGAACGTGCCGGTGCCGAAGGTGCACTTGGCCTCGCCGGACTCGAAGGCGGTCTGCCCGAAGAGGGAGGCCTGCTGGTCGCCGATCACCGCACCGACGGGTATGCCGGCCACCGGGTCGGTCGTGACGCCGTGGGCCCCCATGGTCGGCCGGATCTCGGGCAGCGCCCGCCTGGGCACCCGCATCACGGTGAGGAGCTCCTCGTCCCACTGCAGGGTGCGCAGGTCCATCAGCATGGTGCGGCTCGCGTTGGTGACGTCGGTGGCGTGGACGCCGCCACGGGGACCACCCGTGAGGTTCCACAGCAGCCAGGTGTCCATCGTGCCGAAGAGCAGCTCGCCCGTCTCGGCGCGGTCACGCAGGGACTCGTCGTTCTCGAGGATCCAGCGCAGCTTCGGACCCGTGAAGTAGGTGGCCAGCGGCAGGCCGGTCCGCTCGTGGATGACCGTCGGGTCGAGCTCCTCGGCGATGACGGGGAGCAGCGAACCGGTTCTGGTGTCCTGCCAGACGATGGCCGGGGTCACCGGCTCGCCGGTGAGGCGGTCCCACACGACCACGGTCTCGCGCTGGTTGGTCAGGCCGAGCGACACGATCTGGGAGGGCTCGATGCCGGCCGTTCGAAGGGCCTCGGGCAGCAGCCGGCAGACCAGCCTCCAGATCTCGGCCGCGTCGTGCTCGACCCACCCGGGCCGGGGGTAGTGCTGGGAGTGCTGCTCCTGCGTGAGCGCGACGAGCCGACCCTGGTGGTCGAAGACGAGGCAGCGCGTCGAGGTCGTGCCCTGGTCGATGGCGGCCACGTATCGCTCGCTCATGCAGCGCGCCCGTGCCCGAACTCCCGTGACACGGCACGGGCGACGCGCAGCACCTCGTCCTCGAGCGTCTGGCGCGGCCGGTGTCGCGCGTCGCACAGCTCGTCGACGCTGCCGGTGATGCCGACGGACGCGACGACGTAGCCGCCGCGGTCGCGCACCGGGGCGGCGATGCCCGCGACCTCCGGCTCGCACTCCCCCACCGCGACGGCCAACCCGTTCTCACGGATGTCGGCGAGCTCGCGCAGGAGCGTGGGTCGCTCGGTGATGGTCCGGTAGGTGAAGCTCTGGACCGGTCGCGTGAGGACGCTCCTGGCGGCACCGGGGTCGAAGGCGAGCAGCACCTTGCCCAGGGCCGTGGCATGCAGCGGGATGCGCCGGCCGATCTCCAGCGTCTGCTCCTGCGAGCCGATGGCGAAGACGTGGTGGGCGATGAGCGCGGCGCCCTCACGGAACATCGCGACGCGGGCGGCGCAGCCGGTGCGAGCGGCCAGTGCATCGGTCCAGTTGAGCGCGTAGGCCCGCAGCTCGTTCGGGTCGAGCCGGGTGGACCCGATCTGGAGCAGGTCCCGGCCGACGCGGTAGCAGCCGTCCTCGTCCTTCTCGACGAACTGGACGTCACACAGCGTCCCGAGGAGTCCGTGCGCCGTGGTCTTGGCCAGGGAGAGCGCGGCCGCGATCTGCGCCAGCCCCAGTGGCTCCTCCTCGGAGGCCAGCAGCTGGACGATGGCGGCCGCGCGCTCCACCGACTGCACGGGTCCGGACATGCCACGAGCGTAGGTCGGGGACGGATCGCCCGAAAGGGGCGCCCGTTCGACCATGGCGAACGCCGCGGCGTTCGGCGATGGCGAACGCACGGCGTTGTCGGACCGCCCGACGCTTCGTACGTTTCCGGTCATTGACTGCAGGACGGGCAATCCGCCCTAGCTGCAAGCAGATCCGACGACAAAGGAGTCGACATGGACGGTCTTCACAGACGCACTCTCACAGGTGAGCTCGTGGCAGAGTTCCTCGGCACCATGGTCCTGATCCTCTTCGGGGTGGGCGTGGTCGCGCAGGTCGTGACCGGCAAGGACGGCCTCGGCGGCCATGACTCGATCGCGTGGGCGTGGGGCCTCGGCGTGACGTTCGGCGTCTACGTCGCCGCCCGGATCAGCGGCGCCCACCTCAATCCGGCGGTGACCGTGGCCCTCGCCGTCTTCAAGGGCTTCGAGTGGCGCAAGGTGCTGCCCTACGCCCTGGTCCAGACGCTCGGCGCCTTCGTCGCAGCGCTCATCGTGAGGTTCGCCTACGCCGACGCCATCGCGAACGTCGACCCGGGCCACACGATCGCGACACAGGGCATCTTCTCGACACTGCCGGGCAACGGGTCGCTGCCGATCAGCATCGGCAGCGCCTTCCTGGACCAGGTCATCGGCACGGCGATCCTGCTCTTCCTGATCCTCGCCGTGACCGATGTGCGCAACAGCGCACCGGTGCAGTGGATGGCGCCCTTCATCATCGGGCTCATCGTCGTGGCGATCGGGATGGCCTGGGGCGCCAACGCCGGCTACGCCATCAACCCCGCGCGCGACTTCGGCCCGAGGCTCGCCTCGTTCCTCACCGGGTACGGCACCGCCTTCGAGGACCAGCACGGCTCCCTCTACTTCTGGGTGCCGATCGTCGCCCCGCTCATCGGCGGGCTGCTCGGTGCGGGCGCCTACGTCGGCCTCGTCGAGCGCTACCTGCCCGACGACGACGAGCCGAACGAGGTCGGCGAGGTGGCCGCCGGGGAGCCCCACGCGCACCCGGAGCGGGCCAGCGTCTCCTGACGAGACCCGCACGTGCAGCGGGAGACCCGTCCCGACGCACAGACGCACACGCCGGCACACGGCATACACGGCATACACGCACGACCGACTCAAGGAGGAGTGACCATGGCTGACTACGTCGCCGCGGTGGACCAGGGAACGACGAGCACCAGGTGCATGATCTTCGACCACGGGGGCAACGAGATCGCCCGGCACCAGCTCGAGCACCAGCAGATCATGCCCCGACCCGGCTGGGTCGAGCACAACCCCGTCGAGATCTGGGAGCGCACGAGCGCGGTCCTTCAGACCGTCATGAACGGCAAGGGACTGTGCGCCCCCGACCTGGCCGCGCTCGGCATCACCAACCAGCGCGAGACGACCGTCGTCTGGAACAAGCGCACCGGGCGCCCCTTCTACAACGCGATCGTCTGGCAGGACACGCGAACCGACAAGATCGCCGCGGCCCTCGACAAGGACGAGCGCGGCGAGCTCATCCGCTCCAAGGCCGGACTGCCCCCGGCCACCTACTTCTCCGGCGGCAAGATCCAGTGGATCCTCGAGAACGTGCCCGGCGTCCGCGAGGCGGCCGAGCGCGGCGACGCCCTCTTCGGCACCACCGACAGCTGGCTGCTGTGGAACCTCACGGGGGGCGTCGACGGCGGGGTCCACGTCACCGACGTCACCAACGCCAGCCGCACCATGCTGATGGACCTCGAGACCCTCGCGTGGGACGACGAGCTCCTCGAGATCTTCGGGGTCCCCCGCCAGATGCTGCCGGAGATCCGGCCGTCCTCGGACCCGGGCTTCTACGGCAGGACGCTGGCCCACGGTCCGCTCGGTGGCGAGGTCCCGCTGTCGGCCGCGCTCGGTGACCAGCAGGCCGCCATGGTGGGCCAGGTGTGCCTTGCCGCCGGCGAGGCGAAGAACACCTACGGCACCGGCAACTTCCTGCTCCTCAACACCGGCGAGGAGCTGGTGCGGTCGAAGAACGGGCTGCTGACCACGGTCTGCTACCAGTTCGGCGACGCCAAGCCCGTCTACGCCCTCGAGGGGTCGATCGCCGTCACGGGCTCCGCGGTCCAGTGGCTGCGCGACCAGCTCGGCATCATCCAGGGCGCCAGCCACAGCGAGTCCCTGGCCCGCCAGGTGCCCGACAACGGGGGCTGCTACTTCGTGCCCGCCTTCTCCGGCCTGTTCGCACCGTACTGGCGCTCGGACGCGCGCGGCGCGATCGTCGGTCTCTCCCGCTACAACACCAACGCGCACATCGCCCGGGCGACCCTCGAGGCGATCTGCTACCAGAGCCGCGACGTCGCCGACGCGATGGAGAAGGACTCCGGCGTCACGCTCGAGGTGCTCAAGGTCGACGGCGGCGTCACGGCCAACGACCTCTGCATGCAGATCCAGGCCGACGTCCTCGGCGTCAGCGTGAGCCGCCCGGTCGTCGCCGAGACGACGGCGCTGGGAGCCGCGTATGCCGCGGGGCTGGCCGTGGGGTTCTGGGAGACCCCCGAGGAGCTGCGCCAGAACTGGAACGAGAGCAAGCGGTGGGAGCCCTCGTGGACCGAGGAGCAGCGCGAGGACGGCTATGCCGGCTGGCGCAGGGCCGTCGAGCGCACCCTCGACTGGGTGCAGGTGTGAACGTGCAGGCCGGGGCGACCCCGCTGAGCCGCGTCGGTCGTGACGAGGCGCTGCGCCAGATGGCGGCCGAGGAGCTCGACGTGCTCGTCATCGGTGGCGGTGTCACCGGCGCCGGGGCTGCTCTCGATGCCGTGACCCGGGGACTGCGTGTCGGGCTCGTCGAGGCCCGGGACTACGCCGCCGGCACGTCCTCGCGCAGCTCGAAGCTCATCCACGGCGGCCTGCGCTACCTCGAGCAGCTGAACTTCTCGCTCGTCCGCGAGGCACTGAGGGAGCGCTCGCTCATCCTCAACGTCCTGGCGCCGCACCTGGCGCGGGCCGTGCCGTTCCTCTACCCGCTGCAGCACCGGTTCTGGGAGCGCCCCTACGTCGGGAGCGGCGTGCTGCTCTACGACACGATGGGCGGCCGCCACGGGGTGCCGGGTCACCGGCATCTCACGAAACGCCAAGCGCTGCAGGCGTTCCCGTCGCTGCGCAAGGACGCTCTCGTGGGGGCGGTGCAGTACTACGACGGTCAGGTCGACGACGCCCGTCACACCATGATGGTGGCGCGGACGGCCGCGCACTACGGCGCGCTCTGCGCGACGAGCGTCCGGGTCACCGGCTTCCTGCGTGAGGGAGACCGAGTCGTCGGAGCGACGGTGCGCGACCTCGAGACCGGCGCCGTGCACGAGGTGCGCGCCAAGCGGACGATCAACGCCGCGGGAGTGTGGACCGACGAGATCCAGGAGATGGTGGGCGGGCGAGGGCAGTTCAACGTCCGCGCCTCGAAGGGGGTCCACATCCTCGTGCCGCGCGACCGGATCCAGGCCACGACGGGCATCATCAGCCGCACCGAGAAGAGCGTGCTGTTCATCATCCCCTGGGACACGCACTGGATCATCGGGACGACCGACACCGACTGGGACCTCGATCTCGCGCACCCGGCGGCCAGTCGCACCGACATCGACTACCTCCTCGGCCACGCCAACCGGCTGCTCCAGACGCCGTTGACGCACGACGACATCGTCGGCGTCTATGCGGGACTGCGGCCCCTGCTCCAGGGCGAGTCGGAGGCCACGAGCAAGCTCTCGCGCGAGCACGCGGTGGCGAGCCCCGTCGCCGGGCTCGTCATGGTGGCCGGTGGCAAGTACACGACCTACCGCGTGATGGCCGAGGACGCCGTCGACGCGGCGGTGGAGTCCCTGCCCTCGAAGGTCCCGCCGTCGTGCACCGACCGGGTGCCGCTCGTCGGGGCCGAGGGCTACACCGCCGCCTGGAACCAGCGTCACGTCCGGGCGCGTCGAGCGGGGCTGCACGTCGCCTGGCTCGAGCACCTGCTGCACCGCTACGGATCCCTCACGGAGGAGGTGCTCGCGCTCGTCGCCGACCGGCCGGAGCTCGGGGAGCCGCTCGAGGGCGCCCCGGCCTACCTGCGGGCCGAGATCGTCTACGCCGCGCTGGCCGAGGGCGCCCTGCACCTGGACGACATCCTCACGCGCCGCACCAGGATCTCCATCGAGGCACCGGACCGCGGCCGGGCGTGCGCCCGCCACGTCGCCGACCTCGTCGCCCCGATCCTCGGCTGGGACGAGACGGCGAGCGCCGGCGAGGTCGAGCACTACCACGCCCGTCTCGACGCGGAGCTGCAGTCGCAGGAGGAGCTCGACGACCGCACCGCCGACGCTGCCCGGCTGGGTGCGCCGGACGTCCGGACCGACGGGGTGGCAGTGTCCGGCACCCCGTGAGCGACCCGTGCCGTATGCCGCGTGCGCGCCACGCGGCATACGGCCACACGGCCACACGGCATACGGCATTGCGGCCCTCGTCCGACGGGTCAGCCGGCCGTCCCGGCCGTGCGATTCGTTCCGTCCGCTCCCCCGTACGACTCGGGAGTCGCCGCGGGCGGCTCCACGTTCTCAGAGCCCGCGTGCGGCTCCCCTGCGGCCAGGTCAGTGCGACGGAGGCGCAGCTCGGCGAGCAAAGCGCGCTCACGCCGACGAAGGGAGGCCTCGCGGCTCACCTGACCCGGCAGTGGATGAGGACCTGCGTGGTGCGCCTGCTCACGCAACCGGTCCTCGACCCGAGTGAGCTCGGCGAGCAGCTCCCGGATGCTCAGGTCCGTCACGGGACGGTGGTCTTCGGTGAACACGTCGACCATGTACCCCGTCCAGCCCTCCTGAGACGCTCGGGCGCCCACCCTCCGTGGTGAGGAACGCACCGGCAGGCTGGGGGCTGCCAGGACGGAGCGGGCCCGGACGTGACATCGGACAGGAGACCACCCCTCGTTTCGCGTCCCCGCTGGTCGAGCTGCGGCGGCCTACGGCGGAGGGGGCTCACCACGATGGCGGCCAGGAGCCGACGGCTTCGGAAGACCCAGCAGGGCCGCGACGACCCGCAGCCGATCGTCCGTCTTCCGAGAACCACCTGCTAGTTCCGGAACTGCCACATCCGAACCCCGGACGGTGAGGACAACCATGGAGAAGAGACCGGACTCGCCGTACCAGTTCGGCATGCCCGAGTAGCCCGCCGTCCTGACCAGACTGACGTCGCTCCTGGGCCAAGAGGTGCTACGCAGCCAACTGCGCCGCGTAACACGATCGCTCCTGATGACGAGACCCACGAAAGGGGCTCGGCACAGGAGCCCGAGGAGGGCCGCCACCATCACCCAGAACATCCAGTCGGAGTCACGGGGAACGTTCGGCGCGGGGTCCGTGAAACCCATCATCGCAATGAGCAGAAAGAGGCTCCAGATCCCCGACCAGAGGGCCGCGTAGCCGACGGAGCGCACCCTCCCAGTTCGCCTCACGGACACATCCTGCCAGCACCAGGAGGCGCCTTCCGTCGCCACGCGAGGCACTCACTGCGCCAAGCACTTCGAGGTCGCCTCAGCCTTGTTCAGACCCGAGTGCCAGCGCGAGAACCAGTGAATGACATAGGCAGCTGCCTCGCCCACATGGCCGCTTGCGTCGTGAGGAACCCACTCGACGGCCGCGGACGGATCACGGGAACTGGGCCAGCCAGTCCTCGACAGCGGGTACCCGCTGCACCAGCGGATGGAAGTAGAAGACGCTCTCGTGATGGATCTCGCCAAGCAGCACGACATGGTCGAGTTCGCCACGGCTGGCGCGGGTGAGAGCAGCGCCGAGCTCGACGAACATGCCTCTGCCGTCGTGTTCCGAGGCCACGACGAGAACGGCATCAGCCTCGAGCACCGCAGCCAGCTCCTCTTGAGCCATCCGGGCTGAGCGCTCCGCCTGGCTGGCATAGTCCTGGGCGAAGGCCACATCTGCGCTCCAGTCGAGGGTGAGCTCGTGGCCCGCGGCCACGACGGCATTCTGGACCTCCTGGACGGTCGTCGCGTCACTCACCGGACCAGACACGTAGATCTTCACTCCCGCAGAGTTGCACCCACCCACGACAGCCATCCATGACTGCGACGGGTAGGCCCGATACGACATCGGATGAGGCTTTGCCTGAGGACGAACGTCGGCAGTCGCCGCGGAGCGTTCTGGCGAGCCTGACCGCCGACCCCGGGAGAGTCGACCGGATCCGCCGCGCTGAGGACGGCTACCCGTGGGTTGCGGTCGCGTCACGATTGCGGTGACCGCCGCCACGAGGCGTCCTTCCCGCAGGATGCTCGCTGCACACGACGTGATGAGACAGGGGTCCGACGATGCGACCGACAAGAGCGCTGGTCGGGATCACCGTGTGCGGCCTCGCTCTGACCCTCGCGGGTTGTTCGTCCGAGCAGCCGTCGCCAACGCCGCCGGCAGGTGGAGGCACGCCGGTGGACCTCTACACCCACTGCGGTATTCGTTACCTGCAGGTCGGGGTCGACTGGTTCGAGCGAGTGGGCGGACCGTTGGTCAAGGATGGCAACCCGCCGACCGGCTGGGGCAACCCGAGTCAGCCCGGCCGGGTGACCGTCGCTGATGACGTGGCCACCTTCACCGATGACGCCGGCCACGAGGAGTCGTTCACGAAGCTCGCCAAGCCGCCGTCATCTGCAACCAACTGCGCCTAGACGTTCGGGGCCGCCAATGTAGCGGTGAGTACCTCAACAGCGCCGGGAGCGAACGGAAGCCAACGGCGGGACACCCAGCATCCTCGTTTGCCGCGAAGGCTCGTCGAGCCGTGCGCCCGAGTCATCGGTTCGGCTCTGTCGGCCGCACTGTCGGGCATCATGAACCGCATGAACCCCCAGTCCGGTCCTGGCGCCACCGGGGCGAGTGCTGCCGCGCCGCCCATCGTGACGCCGTCCGTGCTGGCAGTGCAGTGGTCCCGACGGGCGTGGAAGGCGGGCAGGCATCTTCTCTGGACCCTCTGGGCGACGTCGATGGCCTCGTGGCCGACCAAGCTCACCCTCGAGCATCCCCTCCTGCGACTGGTCCTGGCCGTCGCCGCCGCGGCATACCTGGTGGTCGCAGTAGGCGAGCTCCGCGTACGGGTGCTGCTCAACGACGACGGCCTCGTCATCGTCGGACCCCTCCGCCGCACCCGCATCCCGTGGACGGACGTGTCCGAGGTCCGAGTGCGTGGTCTCACGATGGGCCGCGGCTGGGTCGAGGTCGTGAGAGGCAACTCGCGCGAGGTCGCCCTGCCGACACCGGTCGAGACATACCCGCTGCTGAAGGACCGCTGGGAAAGAGCCACAGCCATCGGCGCTGCCGGACATCCAGCGTTGAACGCGCGTCCTTGACGGGCGTCCACACCCATGAGCCGGCCCGTGATGGTGCGCATCCCGTCGGGGAGGTAGCTCAGTCGAACGTCCGCTCCTGCCGCGCGTCGGACAGCAGCACGTCCGACCGCCGCTCGGAGATGGCGAGCAGTCAGTGCTGGCGCATGGGAACCAAGAGGTCACGCGTGGCGCCGTCAGCCAGTAGTCGGTCGCGCACTGACCTGAGCTGCTCCGGCGTCAGGTCGAACACGCACACAGACCCCTCGTCGTCGACGCCGAAGACGACGCATCTGTCGATGCGGCTGAAGCCGGTTGAGCCGACCGTCAGCGGCAGAAGTGGCAGCACGAGCGGGAGTAGATCATCGTCCCGACCTGGCAGAAGATGAGCCGACGTGTCCAACCTCTTGCTCAGGAAATGCCGTCTGCGGCGGTGCTCAAGCGCCGCCGGGTGCGCTTCGTAGTCGACCTGCGCTTCCAACCCAGCCAGGTCAATGTCGAAGAACTCCAGTTCGTCCCACAGTTCCAGCAGAACGCACTTGCTGGCTGAGGCAATTTCCCGCGGGGTTGCATCCCCGCGAATCGTGAAGGACCGACGCTCTCGCACGAGCGCATCGTTGCACCGTTGACTCTGCCTATGGCTCCCGTCCCGCACTTACGTCAGTCCGCGGCGTCGCGCAGCCTTTTCAAGCCGCGGACGTGGTCGCCGGCGCGTTCATGGGGGCTCTGCCTCACCACGACACCAACGCAAGGGCCCCCAGCGGCTTGCTGGTCGCTGTGGCCAGGACAACGGTGTTGCTGCCGTGGGCCATGCCGGCACCAACGAGTCCACCGGGTTCCACGTGTTGCGCGAGCACGGCTCCTGACCTTGGGTCGACCAGGATGAACCCGTCCCGGGTGCTGACGACCACGCGCTCCTCACGATCGACGCCGAGTACCTCCACGGCGTTCGCGGGCACGGGTAGGCTGCCGTGCGGCCCGATACCGGTCAGCTGGAGGGTGTGAACGTTCACGCTCACGAGCTCGCGCGGCACGACGGTGGATCCCACCGTGGTGCCGGCTCCATGACCCAGAACGACCGGCACCCCCGGTTGAGGAGCCTCTCCCGGCGCGAGGACACGGATCGGTGTGATCTCACCCGCGAGGTAGAAGAGCGTCTCCCCGACCAAGCGCTCGCCCTTGCCACAGGGGATCGTGTGACGCCGCGCGACCTTCAACCGGACCGGGTCGACGTCGTACACCTTCCCCTCGCGTGGGGCGAAGACGCGCATCAGCTCCTCCGCCTGTGTGAGCGAGGTGCTGCCCTTGGGCAGCCGGAGCCGACCCACCGGTGCTGCTGACGCCTTCGAGAGCAGCACCACGTTGCTGGACAAGTCCGTCCCGACGGCGAGATGGGTAGCCCCAAGGCTGAAGAGGCGGTTGGGATAGCGACCGACTCCGGTGCGCACGACGTCGTGGACGGCCGAAGGGTCCTCGGGGTCGACGCGGCCGACGCCGTGCAGGCCCAGGACCCACCACCGGGGGTCCTCGCCGGCCTCGGGAAAGTGGACGCAGCGCAGCGGTCCTGGCATCCCCGTGCCGGAGCCGAGCTCACCACTGGCGAGGTCCAGGCGAGCCCATGGGGTTCGAGACGCAGCGCTGGGCAGGGTGAACAGGACCTCGGTTGTCCCCGGTCGTCCAACGATGGCGGTGCCGTACGACCAGTGCGCAGCGCCGCCCCTGACCGGAACCTGAACCGTCGTGCGAGCCAGTGCTGGCATGCGCTGCGGAGCGGTCATATCCGGACTATCCCAGTTCGGCCGCGCCCCGGGGCAATAGTCGTTTGCTGAAAACCCCGCCAGGTCCGGGCATGTCGATACGCACGCAGCCGTCCAGGTCCACCCGACGTGAACCACTGGATGAATGGGCTGAGCTGCCTACCGATCCTCTCAACCGGACCCGCAATCCTCATTCAGCCGGGACCCGCGGCACCTGCTCATGCCAGCCCCTGCCGGTGACGCTGCCGGACCGCAGCACTGCGTCCGGTGCGGACGGCGCCGGCCACAGGTGCAGCAGCCCCTGCTCGACGACCGGCTCCTCGGGTTCCCGGACGTTCGCCTCACGCCCCCTGTCCATTCCGGAGATGCTGTAGCGCACCCTCAGGTCCGCCACGAGTGGCAGCAACACCGGGTAGACGTCCTGGAAGGTCCACACACGCAAATCGGCCGACGCCGGGGTGAAGCTGGCCTCGACCACGTCCTGGAACTCATCGCCCGGTGGCGGCGGCTCGGTGTCTGACCACTGCACCCGCAGCGGGGCGGTCCCGGTGTGCAACCCCATCAGCAGGAGCAGCCACCCCGGCACGGCGCCGCCGAGGATCCCGTTCGACTGACCATGCACGGACGTGTGCCAGTCGGGAGGACCACCTCGCGGTGCGCCACCAGAAGCCGGGTCGCACGAGCCGATGTTCGCGAACCCGTAGTGCACCTCGATCTCTCCGTCGAAGAGCGTCAGCACTTGCCCTCCCCGTTTCATCGTCGCTGCGCCCATCGTGCCCGCACGACGCACCTGCAACGCAGGAACGCTCTCCCCTCGTGAGCCTGGAGGTGCTCTCGAGCGACCCTGCGCACGGCGGTGCGACCGCTGACGCGGCTGTGGGCGCGGTCCACCATGATGGCGGGATGCGAAGAATGTCGGTGGAATCCTGGCCCGGGGCGGCCAAGAAGGCTCACTGTGCGGCACAGGGCCAGCGCACCCCCGATGACCGCACCCGTTGGTTCGACTGACGGTGCCACGACGTCCGCAACCCCGAGCCCGCAGCCGCTGGGCGTCGGCCGCCGTACTCGTCCTTCCCCTCGCCCTTCTCGGCACGGCGTGGTTCGCCGGCTACCGGCCCGGCAGTGTCGTCGATGCACCGCCGTCGAGGTCTCTCGTCAACATCGTCGACACCACTGCGCTCACCACTCCCGCCCCGACTCGAAACGAGGCTGCGGCAACGCGCGCGGGCCGCGACGCACAGACCCAGGGCCTGATGGTGGCAGCCGACCCGGCGTGGTTGACGCGCACCGCCAAGCGCACCGGCATACCGCCCGTGGCGCTACGTGCCTACGGCAGGGCGTCGATCCTCGAGGCCACGGCTCGCCCCGGGTGCCACGTGGGCTGGGCGACGCTGGCAGCCATCGGTGAGGTGGAGTCCGCCCACGGGAGGATCGGTGGAGCTCGTCTGCTGGCGGACGGGCGCACCTCCCGGCCGATCGTCGGCCCTGCGCTCGACGGCGAAGGCGGGATGGCCGCGATCCGGCCCGACCCGGACGGAGCGCGCCTGCACGGCGACAACACTTGGGAACATGCCGTCGGCCCGATGCAGTTCCTTCCCGGCTCATGGCGCACCTTCGGCGCCGACGCAGACGGGGACGGGGACGCCAACCCCTCTGACATCGACGACGCCGCATGGGGGACGGCACGACACCTGTGCTCAGGCGGACTCGACCTTCGAGACGGCCTCGGCTGGACGCGAGCCGTACTGCGATACAACGCTTCTGACGCGTACGTCCGTAAGGTGTACGAGGTCGCCGAGGCCTACGCCCGGTCGGCCGCGAAGGGCTGATTGTCGAGCAGCCGGAGAGAGACACGCATGGCAGATGAAGCACCTACAGGCGGCACACCCACCCGCTTCACGATCCGGCCGGACGACTACCACGTCCCGTACGCCGGTACGGCTCAGGACGGGCGCAAGTTCTTCCTCAGCGATGAGCTGTTCGCCTATGACGGCCGCGCTTGGGTCGGCCTCTTCCTGTGGAAGCCGGACGGGGTCTTCGACGAGGTCCGGGTCAGCCGCATCGCCAGAGGCGTCGGGGTCCCGCCAGGACAGGCCACCCCCGGCAACGGAGACGGCACGCTGCAGGCTCATCTGGCCCTGCTCGGCGCCTACACGCTGGAGCCGATCACGGTGCAACCATTCACGGAGACCGTCGACGGGGCCGAGTTCGGTTGGAAGGTCAACCACTGCGACGGCATGTACACGATCAACATCGAGCCCGGCGACTTCATCTGCTACTACGAGCCGTGGGACGGCTACGAGTACGACACCTGATGGGGCTCTCGACCCGACCCGAACCTGGCGCTCCCCCGTCGTGGTCGCCCGAGCGACAGGCGAACCCGCGGTCCCGCGCCCTCCAGTCGCCGGCTGAAACGTCCGCTCGTGCCGCGCTGCCAGCGCCACCGCGTCTACCGCACCACGGCGATCGTGCATGGCACGATCAGGCATGCGCAAGCGCAAACAGCCCGGGGCAACGTTCGCTGACCTGGTCAAAGAGCCGACGTGGTCACAGAGCGACGCGTCCCGCTCGGGCCAGCACGCGCCCAGGCCCGGACGCTTCAACGGGGCGGGTGAGTTCTTCGACCTGAGCGGCAGCCAGTTGGAGCTGGTGGTGGGGAACGTCCCCGCAGAGGAGGCGCAGCGTCTGCTCGAGGCTGGCGCCGCGCTCGTCTCCGAGTCCTGCGGCTGCGGCGGCAGCTACGGCGACTGCACACCGGTGTGGGCCACGGACAAACAGCTTCACGAGCTACGTTCCGGTCCGCCTCCTCAGCTCACCGACCGCCACAGTGCTCCGACGTGGCTCGATGCCTGGGCCGGCGAGCGTGGCTCGGTCGTGTTCGCGCACGGTGACATCTCGTGGGGCAACGTTCTCGACTAGCCGCGCACCCTCATGCCGTCGACGGCGTAGCGCCCGGTGCCACCGATGTCGCGCCCGGGCACGTGCCACGACGGGCGCGCGCACCGTTGGAAGGCGGGGCCGCGCTTCCCAGTCTCGTCGGGGACACTGGTGGGATGCAGACCGTAGCTTCGACAAGGAGCCTGCCGTGACCGAGGGAACCGTCCGCTGGTTCGACACCGACCGGGGTTTTGGCTTCATCGCCCTCGGGCCGGAGGAAGAGGACCTCTACGTTCATGCGTCCGAGATCCTCAGCAACGACGCGATGAAGCTGCTCCGGGAGGGGCAGGTGGTCGAGTTCGAGATCGGTGAGGGGGACCGTGGTCCGCAGGCACGCCGCGTCCGGGTCACGGCCGACCGGGCCGCGGATACACCCCTGGGCGTGCTCGGCACCGTCTCCTGGTACGAGCCTGCCAAGGGGTACGGCTTCGTCACGCCCGACGGCGGTGGTGCCGAGGTCTTCGTGCACAGCTCGGCCATCGTGGGTGGCGGCGTCGTCTCGGAGGGGCAGCGGGTCGCGTTCCTCGTCGTCGACGGGGAGAAGGGACCGCAGGCTGACCAC
The DNA here is from genome assembly GCF_039532035.1 of Terrabacter carboxydivorans. NCBI lineage: Bacteria > Bacillati > Actinomycetota > Actinomycetes > Micrococcales > Intrasporangiaceae > Terrabacter > Terrabacter carboxydivorans. The sequence continues at coordinate 222,306 of NZ_BAAARE010000009.1, forward strand.
CTGATCCCCCTGGGGGCTCAGGCCGCCGAACAGTTCGTGGCATCCGACGGGGCGGACGGCACCGTGTCCTGGTACGACCCGGACAAGGGCTTCGGGTTCATCACTCCCGAGTCGGGCGGCCCCGATGTCTTCGTCCACGTCCGGGAGCTCGCCGACGGGCTCCCCGACCTGGTCGAGGGCGACCGGGTGATGTACGACGTCGTCGTGAGCGAGAAGGGTCCGCAGGCTCGCGACGTGCGCCTCGCGCGCAGCCCGGCACCCTGGCGCGCGCCCGCGCGACCGGGAACCCGTGCCCGGTCGGGACACCGGGAGGCACCGGCCGTCCCTGCTCGCGGGGGCGAGGGAGTGGTCGCGCGCTACGACGCGGAGCGAGGGTTCGGCTTCATCGCTCCGGATGCGGGAGGTGCGGACCTGTTCGTGCACGTGTCGGTCCTGAGAGGCGCCGACGAGCTGCGCCAGGGCGATCTGGTTCGGTACCAGGTGCGACAGAGCGACAGAGGACCACAGGCGGACCGGGTGGAACTGGTCTGAGCGGCAGGACAGTTCGGCCGGACTGACGCTCAGCCGTGCCCCGACCCTGTCGGCCGCCCGTGACGATCGTCCGGCGAGGTCCGAAGACGCGGACGAGGTCCGGCAGACCGCCGCGTAGGGCGACAGGCTCTGATGGCACCCTCGCCTTCGCATCGGCGAAGGCGACCGTCAGGCCGACGCACCGAGTCGGTGTCGCACCACCCTCCGGCGCAGGGTGGGCGAGCCTTCGACCTCGTAGCCGGCGTCGAGGAAGACCTGGAGCAGCCCGACCGACGCCTCGTCCCAGATCACCGTCTTCCCTGGCGGCGGCTCGGTCGGATAACCCTCGAGGACGCGCGCGCCGACCTGTCTGCCGTACTCGACGGTCGCTGCGGCGAGCTCGTACATCAGGCCCTGTCGACGGAAGCCCTTGCGCACGACGAAACAGGTCACCGACCACACCCCTTCGAGGTCGGGGTTCATCCGCATCCACGACTTCTGGCGGGCCCAGATCCGCGGGTAGTTCTCCCTCGGCTCGACGGCGACCCAGCCTGCCGGCTCGCCGTCGACGTACCCGACGAGGCCGGAGGTGGGCCCCGGCGTGCCGCAGCCGGCCTGCTCCAGGAGCGCGACGTCGCGCTGCTCCTGGGTCGTGTCGCGCCAGATCCAGCCCGGGACCTTGAGCGCTTGGCAGCGGCACCTGCCGGCGCCGCCGGTGTCGAACACCGCCTCGAGGTCCTGGCTCGTCGCATCGTTGGCCGGTCTCCAGCTGAACTCGGGCACACCGCGAGAGTAGTTGCCGCTCTCCACCGGCGACGGCTCCCGTCTCCAGCATCTACGGAGGGTCTCTGCTTCTCGCGCGCCGTGTCCGGGGCCGATCTCAGCGAGCCCTGCGGGCCCTCGAGATGCGAACAGCCCCTGACCGGCGTCTCCGCTGGTCAGGGGCTGATCTGTGCTGGTGGGCGATACTGGGTTTGAACCAGTGACCTCTTCCGTGTCAAGCCGAAAACGCAAGGGCGCGGCGCGTGGAACCATGCTCAGGACATCCATGAGTGTCCACCGGTGTCGGGCCGCAGGCGGGGCCGTTGTCACTCACTTAGTCACTCAGCGTTGAGACTCTGGGGGGCGCCCCGACGGTTCACCGCGACCCACCTCCCCGCAAGGGACTGGCGCGACCACGCCCACCACGCACGCACAAGCACCCGCGCACCGTCACTCATCCTCGCCTGACTCGACCAGCCGGACGCGTCAACACCAAACTGAATCGCCCCGGGAAGTCCGGAGACTTACGGGTGTGAGAGCTCCAGCTCCTGCTGGCCCTCGTTTTGAGCGTAGTAGGCGGCTTCGAGCTCGGCTGGCGGGACGTCGCCGCAGTAGGCGTAGAGGCGGCGGTGGTTGAACCAGTCCACCCATTCGGCGGTCGCGTACTCGACGTGGTCGACGGTGCGCCACGGACCCCGACGCTTGATCAGCTCGGTCTTGTACAAGCCGTTGACAGTCTCGGCCAAGGCGTTGTCGTAGGAGTCACCGGTGGTGCCCACAGAGGCCGCGATACCTGCTTCGGCGAGGCGTTCGGTGTACCGGGTCGAGGTGTACTGCGATCCCCGGTCCGTGTGCGCCACAACGGCTTCCATCCTCGATCCAGCCCGCTGTCTGGTCCACACAGCCTGCTCGAGAGCGTCCAGGACCAGCTGCGTGCTCATCGATGTGCCGGTGCGCCAGCCCAGGATCCGACGTGCGAACGCGTCGATGACGAACGCGACGTACACCCACCCGCTCCAGCTCGACACGTAGGTGATGTCGGCGACCCAGAGCCGGTCCGGGGCGGCCGGGTTGAAGTCGCGCCCGACCAAGTCCCTGGCCCGTTCGGCGGTCGGGTCGGCGATCGTGGTGCGCTTGACCTTCCCGCGGACCGCGCCGGCCAGGCCGTCCTGGCGCATCAGCCGCTCGACCGTGCAGCGGGCCACCGGGATGCCTTCGCGGTTCAGCGTCAGCCACACCTTCCGCGCCCCATACGCGCCGTAGTTGCTGGCGTGGACGCGGCGGATCTCGTTCAGCAGCAGTGCATCCCGGTGCTCCCGGGCGGTCGCCTTACGGTTGACGTGGGCGTAGTACGTCGACGGGGCGATCGGCAGCCCGTGCTCGCTCAGCACCGTGCAGATCGGCTCGACACCCCAGCGCAGCCCACCGTCCTCGCGGTGGCCGGCGTGCTCGCGGATGAACTCCACGATCACCGGGAGGGCCGGTCGAGCTCGGCCGCGAAGAAAGCCGAGGCCGAACGCAGGATCGCGTTCGCCCGGCGCAGCTCAGCCACCTCACGCTTGAGCCGCTTCACCTCGGCCGACTCCTCGCTCGTGACGCCCACACGGGCGCCCTGATCGACCTGGGCCTGGCGCACCCACTTGCGGACCGTCTCTGCCGTGCTGACCCCCAGCAGCTGCGCGACCTGACCCATCGCTTCCCAGTCCGTGGCGTGATCGGCACGGATCTCCTCAAACATCCGCACCGCCCGAGCCTTCAGCTCAGGCGGGTACCTCCTGGACGTGTTCCCCGGCATGACTCCAACCTTCCCAAGGTTTGAAGCCTCCCGACATCCCGGGGCGATTCAGCCCCGCCGGCACAAGCTCGGCCTGGCGCAAACTCGGGCCGCCGGCACCCAGGGTGAGTAGCGAGGTGTCCTTGCGACTAGTCACACGCGTCCCCCTTGTTGTGCTCGAGTGGCTTCTCGAGCGAATGCCTAAAGAGCCTACGGAGCAAGCACGCCGACCCCTCTGCCAACGGCGAAGGTGGCTACAGGCGACGCCCGGATCTGCCGCTGTCGGCACGGGAAAGTCGCCGCACATCGCGACCCAGTTACTACTTGGCCGGCCGGAGGCTCCAGCGGCTGGCGTCGTCGAATCGTCCGGTCCGGACGTCCGCCAGGAGCTGCTCCACTCGGTACTTCGGATCGACCCCCGCCGGAAGGAGTTCCTTGTAGATGACCTGACGTCCCAGGTTGAGAGTGCCCTTGGGCATGAGCAGGACACCCACCTTGTATCTGTCCTGCCGGTCTTGCCACGCGAAGAGGGCGAAGGCCAAGGGCATCAGCAGAAGTGTCTCGATCCCGCCGCCGGAGGAGCTACCACGCAGCGATGATCCACGCTTGATGGAGCGGACTTGATAGCGACGACCGTTCCGTTCCACGCTGATCTGGTGTCTCATCTGCTCCGCCCCGCTCCAGGGGAGCTCGTTGGGTCCCGCCTTTGAATCCGTGCCAACGCATTCTGTAGGCAGCCGACCGGTCCGTCCAGACACACAACGCTGCCAGTCCTCGGACGACGTCCGATCATCAGCGTGAGGTGTTTAGCGTCAAGGGCTGGACGGGTGCCGGCGTCTCGTCGTGGGTCCCTGCATAGCTAATCGAGGTCGTGCTCGGCAGCGTGTGATCGGGTTGTGTCGACGACGGGACGGGGCGGCCTGTGATGAGCGACGAGATACCCCAGGGGTTCTCAATGCCGCGGAAGGCTCACCCCGCCCCAGCTCATGGTGGTCAACGCCTCGTGCTGGCGGCTTTGGTCGTGATGCTCTTGGTGCTGGATCTCGTTATGCAGCAGTGGTGCTCGGGGTCTCCTTCCACCTAGTGGTGCCGTGGCCCGCAATGACCGGGTCCCACGCCCGCTGCTGGACCACGACGGCGTACAGCTGACGCAAGATCGCAGCGGCCACCGCGGTCTGCGCCTGGGTCGGGGTCAGCCGGTTGTTCTCGCGGCTGGTCAGGTGGCGGTAGCGGGCGGCGTACACCCGGTTGGTCTGCAGGCACCCCCACACCGCCCACCAGGCCGCGACCCGCAGCTGTGGTCGTCCGGCGCCGATGACCCGAGCCCGGCCCGTGAAGGTACCGGACTTACGCTCCCGCGGCGCGAGGCCGGCGTGCTTGACCACGGCCCGGGCGGAGGTGAACCGGGTCAGGTCGCCGGTCTGGGCCAGGATCGCGGCGGCCCCGACCGGGGACAGCCCGTCGATGCTCGTCACCAGCGCGGTCAGGTCGGGCTCGTCGAGCACGTCGACCATCCGGGCCTCGATGTCGGTGAGTTTGGATCGGGAGTCATCCCAGTCCGTCAGGGTCAACTCGAGCCGCTCGAACACCGCCGGCCGGTGCGCCAGCACGCCCGCACCGTCGGTCAGCGCCGCGAACAGGCTGCGGACGACCCGCAGGCATGGCCGGACCCCGCCCCGACGGAGCACCTCGACGTGGACGGCACGCTCGAACCGGGCCAGCCCGAGCCGACGGGTCCGGTCCAGGTCGCCGGCGTCGTGGCCTAGCCCGCGCCCCATGACGACGGCCAGCGCGGCGACCCACGTCGCCGAGCGGAACGGGTGCTTCGCGGTCTCGAGCACTGCCGGCCACACGCATTCGAGCAGGTCACGGATCGTCTGCACCGCTGCGACGTGCTCCGCGATGAGCTCCTCACGGCGGGCGCCGAGGTGCCGCAACCGAGCCCAGGCCGCGTGGGACTCGTCGACCGGCTCGGGCAGGTAGCAGCGCAGCTGTGCGGTCAGCCGGGCGATGAGGACGGCGTCCTTCTCGTCGGTCTTGTCCGTCGTGAGGTCCTCGGTCTTACGCACCCACGAAGACAGCGCCGGCTGCACGCACACGAACGCCATCCCGCGCTCGGTCGCGAGCTGCGCCAGGACCATCCACCGGTGCCCGGTCGGCTCGCACGCCACCGTCACCCCAGCGAACCCTGCCCGCGACGCGCGGTCCGCGGCCCAGTCCAGCGCTGAGCCGAGGTCCCACGCCTTGCACCGGAACGTCCGGCGCGCCAGAACCTTCGAGTCGTGGTCGGTCACGACCAGCATCTACTTGCGGTCGGCCAGGTCGATCCCGACGATCGCGTTCGTGGGACGGACCGCGGCCCGCAGCCGCGACAACCTCGCGTTCCGGTTCCGATCCCCGCGGGAAATGCCACTACCGTTGTTCATGAACGTCCTCCTTCTTGCGTGTGGGACACCAAGCCCGACAAGCGCATCAGGAGGACGTTCGCCACGCCAGACCCACCGCGCAGAACGCCTTTCTCTGCCGCGATGCGTCGGTGCTGCCGATGAGCGCTCAACGTCCGTGGACGCATCGAGCGTGCGCGTGGGCCTATGGTTTGCGAACCAGCAGCTGCGAATCAGGTGGCTGGCCCTTGATGCGCGCAGTCGCAGTTGTAGGTTTACCATCGCTCACCTGTTCGGCGTGCGCCAGCGGCATTGACGTCGTTCAGGACCGAGCCCCGCGCGAGGTCAAGACGCAGAAGGGCACCGGAAGTACATCACTGAGTTGGCGCTGGGGAGACTCCGTGGCGCATCGGGCATCGGTGGCACCCAAAACGAGCGCGGCTGGAGGTCGCTGGCGCGCGTAAAGTGCCCTGCATCCTGCGCCACCCTGCGTGGGTCCCGGTCTAGCTCCAGTCCGGTGGCGTCTCGAAGAGCCCGCCCCAGCCGCTCGCGCCTGCTGACGGTGGCCCGCTGGGCGGCCTTGGCGCCGAGAACAGATACTCATCGAACCGATCCCCTTCCGCCGAGAGCGCGATCCCGAGGGTCCAGCCGGAGGCTGTCGTCCGCCAGTACATGACCTCCTGACCCTCCTGGCTGACCCACTGTTGGATCGCGTGGGCCGCCGGAAGACCCTTCCTGGTGAAGTCGCTCGTCTGGTAGACGCCGCCGACGAGGTCGGGGCGGAAGCGCCCTCGCTGCCGGTGCCAGCCCATCGCGCTGGCCCAGAGCGTTCGGAGCGCGTCACGTGTCTCCGAGAACTCACGGTTGTCGAGGTGACGGCCCCGGCCGTCCAGGGCCTGACTTCCGGCCGCCGCCGCCTGACGCTCGGCCTTGCGGGCTCGAACGACGGCGAGGGCCTTCGGCTGCGCCCATTCCACAAGAGCCGCAAAGACGGACCATGTCTTGGCAGAGTTCACGCGGGTGTCGTAGGCCAACTCTCGGCCGTGTAGAACCCCGTGCCGGGAGAGGCTCCCGCGCGTCTGCGTCTCCTTGACGCCCGTGCCGTAGATCTTCTGCAGCGCGGCGAGGCATGCCTCGAGCCCGACGAGCCGTTGCGGGTCAACAAGATCGGCCTTCTCGCGCGTCATCGTAAAGAACTTGCTCCCACCCGTAACGTCGATGACGATCCCCTCCATGTGGGCCTGGAGCAGGGGCACGGAGGCGTCGTACCTGCCGGCAAGGTGATGGTCGCGGGCCAGGCCGACGAGACGGGCGCGCTCGTGGAAGAGGCGGTGCAGCTCGGGGTCAGTCGCCCCCAAGACGCCCACTTGGGCGCAGACGCGCGATAGCCGTGCGGCGCCGTCGTCCCCGTCCCACTCGTCCGCCAGCAGGTCATCGGCCTCGCCCTCGCGACCGGCCTCGGCTGCCTCGACAGCCTGGCGGAGGACGGTCACGCTCATCGGCGTGACGGCCCAGCCCCTCGGTCCGAGCACCCGAATCGCGGCCTCGATGTCCTCGACGAGGATCCGGTATTCTGCACTCAGCGCCGCGAGTTGGTCCCACGAGTCCGACACATCCGCGCCGAGACGACGTAAGAACTCCGGCAGGCCCTGCCCGCCGTCGACGGCGAGGTCGACGAAGGCGCGGTCCTGCTCGTCGGGCATGACCGTGCGCCATATCTGCTCGCGGATGCGCTCTCCGTCGGTCGCCATGCGGCAAATCGTCGCACCCAACAGCCGCAGTAGGCGGGAGCGGCCGTCCGTGTCCGTCTCACGAACCGCGCCATACCAAGCGCCTCACGGCGTCGGTTCGGCCGTGGCGCCGCCCGGGCGCGTCACTTGGTCCGCGTCTGCTCGTCCTCCTGCAGAACCCTCCCTCGACCGCGCAATCTTCGTCAACGAGCCCGAGCCGCTACCGATTGCCGTGGAGCTCTGCTCTGCGCCATGGGTCACCGCCGACCTGGCGCAGCACATCTGGGTGGCTCGACGCTAGGGCTGTCATCCGATCATCAGCGTGAGGTGTTTAGCGTCAAGGGCTGGGCGGGTGCCGGTGTCTCGTCGTCGGTCCCTGCATAGCTAATCGAGGTCGTGCTCGGCAGCGTGTGATCGGGTTGTGTCGACGACGGGACGGGG